>JAFCZI010000043.1 GCA_019314425.1 Deltaproteobacteria bacterium
TCCTGCCAGCCCTGATCCTGACTTATGTTTTATGCGGGACCCTGGACTTTCAACTGGGGGATATCCACAAAGGAATTTTTCCGGCCGATGCCAATCCGGTGTTGCTGATTGTGATCTATGTCCTGTTCCTGGCGGGCCTTACCAAGACGGCTATTATGCCGCTGCACAGCTGGCTGCCATCGGCCATGGTGGCGCCCACGCCGGTCTCCGGACTGCTGCACGCGGTGGCCGTGGTCAAGGCCGGCGCCTTTTCCGTGTGCCGGATCATGCTCTCCTGTTTCGGCCTGGATTCCCTGCATGATCTGGGACTGGGCATGCCCACGGCCTATGTGGCGGGATTCACCATCATCGCGGCCGCCCTGATCGCGCTTACCAAGGACGACATCAAGGCACGGATCGCTTACAGCACCGTGAGCCATCTTTCCTACATTGTTATGGGTGTTGCCATGCTGACCCAGGGGGGTGTGGAGGGGGGCGTGTCGGCCATTGCCCACGACGCCTTTCCCAAGATCACGCTGTTTTTCGCTGCCGGCTGCATCATGGTGGTGACCGGCTCCAAAAAAATCAGCCTCATGAACGGGCTGGGCCGCCGCATGCCCTGGACTTTCGGGGCCTTTGCCCTGGCCACGCTCTCCTTTATCGGGCTGGCGCCGGCCAGCGGTTTTTTAAGTAAATTCTACCTGATCACCGGGGCCACGGACGCAGGGCAAACCGTGCTCATGTTTGTCATTCTGGCCAGCGTTCTGTTGAATATGGCCTACTTCGGCCCCATCGTCATCAGAGGGTTTTTTATGCCCCCCGTAAAAAACGTGGATATGAGCCAATATGCCGAAGCCCCGAAAACCATGGTGGTTCCCATGTTCGTGATCGCCATATTGTCGATCCTCATCGGGTTTTACCCACAGACCTTTGTCAGTTTTGTGGATGTTTATGGAAAATTCTAGAGATAAAAGACCATGAACTTCATCGAAGGCAGTTTCCTGCACCCGGCCACGCCCTTTGTTCTTCTGGGGCTTATCCTCCCGTTCCTTCGGGGCGGCGGCTGGAGGCCCCTGCTCTTCATACCGCCCGTCGTGGCCATTTTCCTGGCCCTGCAACTGCAGGTGGGCCGCTACTGGGAGGTGGATTATGTGGGTCAGGTGCTGGTGCTCGGCCGGGTGGATGCCCTGTCTCTTCCCTTTATCATCCTGTTTGCGTTCATGACCCTTATTTGCACCACCTTTTCATTTCACGTGCGTGACAAAGCCCAACATGTGGCGGCACTTTTTTTCATGGCAGGCGCTTTTGGCAGTGTCCTGGCAGGGGACTACTGGACCCTTTACATTTTCTGGCAGGGCATGACCGTGTCTTCGTCCTTCCTCATCTGGTTGAACCGCAGCCCCGATGCATCTAAAACGGGTTTTCTGTACATGATGCTCCTGCTGTTGAGTAGTGTTCTGCTGCTGGCGGGCATTCTCCTGAGGGAGAGGGTATTGGGCAACTTCCTTTTCAGTTCAGCGGATGCCGATCTCATGTGGCATTTTGACTGGTTGATTCTGGGGGCTTTTGCCATTAACGCCGCTGTCATTCCGCTGCACGCATGGATGACCCAGGGGATTCCGAAAGCCACCATTCCCGGCGCGGTTTTTTTATCCATATTTGGCATCAAAACAGCTGTCTATGCCATGGCCCGCTGTTTTGCAGGTCTTGATCTGCTCATTATCCTGGGGGTTTGCACAGCGCTTTATGGGGCCGTGTATGCTATTTTTTCCAACAATATCAGAAGAATCCTCGCCTATCTCCTGATCTCACAGGTGGGACTGATGATAATGGGTATCGGCATGAACTCAAAAGCGGCCCTGAATGGCGCCATTGCTCTGGCATACGCCCATACTTTCTATATGGCGCTCCTTTTGATGGCTATGGGGTCCGTCATTTATGCCACCCACGAGGAACTCCTGGGACGAATGGGAAACCTTTTCCGCAAACTTCCCTTTGTTGCCGCCTTAACCCTCATGGGGATACTTGCCCTTTGTGCTGTACCTTTTTTCAGCGGCTTTACGGGCGTTTCCTTGATTTTTGAAGAGGCCCTGAAACTTCAAACGCCCATACCGGGTGAGTTTCTGGTGCCGGTACTGGCTTTGGCCATGATACTGATAATTCTGGGGGGGGTGAGGCTCCCTTTTTTCCTGTTCCGGTCCGAAAGCACTGAAACCAAAGAATCCCTGCAGCCCCTGCCCGGAAACATGTTGGTGGCCATGGGTATGGCCGGGGCTTTCTGCCTGCTTCAGGGGATCTTTCCGGAGGTGCTCAACCGGCACCTGCCATATCCGTTGGAGGAGCGCTCCCTGACCCTCTTTAAACTGGCTGTCGGCTTTCTCTTTCCGGCGGCCACTCTCCTGTTGTTCATTTTTCTGCGGCCGCTGTTACGCCCCGGAACCAACGAACTGCCGGATTTTGAATGGCTTTATAGGTTGATCGGCCGCAGCATCATGGCTCTGTTCTCAAAGCCTCTTTCGTGGATGGATGGCATCTGGTCGGAAATATACCGCACTGTTTTTTTAAGGGCTTTTTATTTTTTGACGCGTATCTCAGATTTTTTTGATCGAAGCGGCATTGACGGGGCTGTGAACCAAACGGCTGCATCCGTCATGTTTTTGAGCAGAATTTCAACCCGGCTTCAAAGCGGCCGATTGCAGGATCAGCTGGCTTGGATGATGTTGCTGGCCCTGGCTGTTTTTGCCCTCATCTGGTTCTGGTGATTCAATATGATTGAAGCGCATTTTCCCATTCTCACCTGCCTGATTCTGCTGCCGCTCCTGGGTTGCCTTGGCATGCTCTTTTTTAAGAACCCTCAGGCCATTCGTCGCTGGGCGCTCGGGGTGTCTCTGGCGGAGATGCTCATGGGGCTTTTCCTGCTCCAATTCCAGATGGGATCGGCGGACTTCCAGTTTGTGGAATCGGTGCCATGGGTTCCCACCTGGGGCTTGCAATATTTCCTGGGAGTGGATGGCATCAGTCTGTTCATGGTGGCATTGACCCTTCTCATGTTTCCCCTTTGCATTATCTGTTCGTGGACCTCTATCACTACCCGGGTGAGGGAATTTCACATCTGCCTTTTTGTTCTCATTTCAGCCCTGATCGGGGTTTTTTCAGCCCTGGACCTGGTCCTTTTCTACCTGTTCTGGGAGGCTGTTCTGATCCCCACCTATCTACTGATTTCCCTGTGGGGAGGCCCTCAAAGGGACCATGCCGCGCTGAAGTTTATTTTGTACACCCTGGCGGGCAGCGTGCTTCTTCTGGTGGCGGTTATCGCTTTTCGCATGGAAGGCGGCTCTTTTTCCATCCCCGCGCTCATGGCACACTCTTTTTCCGTTAATTTCCAGAAATGGACGTTTCTGATCATGGCGCTGGCTTTCGCGGTGAAGGTCCCCCTCTTTCCTTTTCACACCTGGTTGCCGGCGGCATACGGGCAGGCTCCCATCGCCGGCAGTATCCTTCTGTCTGCCGTCATGGCTAAAATGGGGGCCTACGGGTTTCTGCGCCTGGCCCTGCCACTGACCCCCGAAGCCGCCCACTTTTTTGCGCCCCTGATCATCGCCATGTCGATTTGCTCCATTCTTTACGGGGGCCTCCTGGCATTCGCCCAGTCAAACCTCAAGAAAATCATTGCCTACTCTTCCCTGGGGCACATGGGGTTTATTATCCTGGGGATTTTCCTCTTTAACTTCAATGGGGTGCAGGGGTCACTGATCCAGATGGTCAATCACGGTATCACCACCGGTGCGCTCTTTGCTATGGTGGGGATCCTTTACCAGCGGAGCCGAAGCCATGAAATATCGGAAAACCTGGGGTTGGGAAAATTCTTACCGGCGTTCATGGGCTTCTGGGGACTATTCGCCTTTGCGGGCTTTGCCTTTCCGGGCACCAACAATTTTGTGGGAGAATTCCTGATTCTGGCAGGGGCCTTTGAAAGAAATCTGTGGCTGGGCGCTGTTGCCGTGCCGGGGGCGCTGCTGGCAGCGGCCTACATGCTTCGACCCACCCAGAAAATGACCTGGGGCGAGCCGTCAAAGGCAAAAGAGTGGCGGGATATGGGTGGCCGGGAGTGGGCCTGTCTGCTCCCTATGGCATTTCTGGTGCTCTACCTGGGGTTAGCGCCCACGCTTTGTTTGAAAATCATGAACCCCACATTGAACCACCTGATTTCGGCATTTCAATCCAGAGTACCGGTGACGCTTTCCATAGATAAAAACCTTTTTTCACCTGTAAAAAATTCGGAAAATCCGAACGGAAAATCAATGGGGGGATCCCAGCCATGACCCTTCAGCTGATATTCCCCGAACTGTTCCAACTCCTGATTGTGGCGGGACTTTTTCTGCAAAGCGTACTCCAGGGGGATCGGGCCGTTCAATTGAAAAAATGGTTGCCCTGGGCCGCCGGCCTGAGTGTTCTGGTGGCGCTGGCATCCCTGGGACAAAACGGGCTGCTGTTTGGCCAAACGTATCAGGTGGATCGTTTAAGCCAGTTCTTTAAAATGACCGTGAGTCTGGGTTTTTTCCTGACGGTCATAAATGGTGTGGAACAACCGTTGCTGGAAAAGGAAAAACAGTGTGATTATTTCCTCTTCATGGCCCTTTCCGCCTGGGGATTGATGCTGCTCTGCTCCACCGTGGAACTGATCAGCATCTATCTGGCCCTGGAACTGGCATCCTTCAGCCTCTTTCCCCTGGTCCCGCTACGGACGAAAAGCCTATCTGCGGCTGAAGCCGCCATCAAATATATGTTTATCGGCGGCGTGGCCACCGCTGTAGGGCTGTTCGGATTTTCATATATCCTGGCGGCCCAACACACCACCGATCTCAATCAACTGGTGTACCTGTCATGGTCCTGGTCTCACAGTCCCATGGCGGTTTTGGGGTTGACCCTGTTTCTCTCGGGGCTGTTGTTCAAACTGGCGTTTTTTCCGTTTCATTTCTGGGCACCCGATGTCTATGAGGGGGCTGGCAATGAAACCGCCGCCTATATTGCGGTACTCCCCAAGGTGGGTGCTGTGGCGGTACTGCTTCGCTTTACACCGCTGTTGAAACCGGGAATGGAAATCACCACCATCCTGGCTGTATTGGCCGCCGTTTCCATGACCTACGGAAACCTCGCGGCCCTTGTGCAAAAAGATGTGAAACGCCTGCTGGGTTATTCGGCCATCGCCCATGCCGGTTACCTTATGGTGGGGGTGGTGGCGGGAACGCCCATGGGGGTGGCGGCTACGGCATTCTACGCTTTCGCCTATGTCCTCATGACCTTTGCCTGTTTCTGGGTGATTTGCCGAGAATCGGTAGACGGCAGAAACCTGAAGCTGGAAGATTTAAGCGGTCTCTCCAGGCGTTCCCCCGGCCTCGCCCTGGTTTTGGCCGTGGGGGCCGTGGCGCTGGTGGGCCTGCCCCCGACGGCAGGGTTCATGGGTAAGTTTTTTCTGCTTTCCGCCGCCTGGAACCGAGGTTTCAACTGGCTGGTGGTGATTGCGGCCGCCAACGTGGCCATCGCCCTTTTTTACTATTTGAATCTGGTGCGGTACGCCTATACAACACAAAGCCCGGAGAGGGGGGTAACTTCCGGGGCAAAAGGCTACAGTCCCTTTTTCAGCCTTTCCGGAGGTCTTTTTCTGGCGGGGTTGATTATCCTGTTCGGTATCCTGCCGGAGCTGGTCTTCAAGCTGTTGATGCCTTGACCCGTGTCCTGGTGAGAGGGTTCGATTTTTTTCTTGACAACACCTTCCAAATGATTTCTAATGATCCCCATTATTTAACTTAAACGAGAGAAAGTAGCGGAACATGTTTGAGAACCGATCATGGCAGGATTTTTATCTTTATTGTTTTGGAGGTCCATCCATGGTTTGAGATGCTGTTTCTTGTCATTTCCAAAGCCGTGGACGTCTTCAAACGCTTCCACGGCTTTTTTTTTGGGGAAAAACTTTCAGGGTTATTGACATGAATATTGTTTTAATCGGATACCGGTGCAGCGGAAAAAGTGTGGTGGGGAAAACCCTGGCCCATGACCTGAGGGTGGAACTGGTGGATACGGATCGGGTTCTGGAAGAGCGCGTTGGATCCACCATCCCCGATTACGTGGCTGAAAAAGGGTGGGAATCTTTCCGGATGCTGGAGAAAATCATTATTCGTTCCGTTTCAAATTACGACCAGCAGGTAATTGCCACCGGGGGTGGCGTGGTGCTGAATTGGGACAATGTGCGAAACTTGAAGAAATCGGGATGGGTGGTCTGGCTGCAGGCGAGTATCCCGGCCATCCTGGAACGGATGACGCAGGATGAGCGTTCGGGCCGGACTCGACCGGGGCTGTCAGGGGAAGACCCCATGGCGGAGATCGAACAAATCCTGGGTCAACGAACCGCTCTTTATGAGCGGGCCTGCGATTACGCTGTCAAAACGGACCAGCAATCCCCCGAGGCGGTGGCACGTGAAATCATACAATCCATGCCCGTGCAGGATAGCGAGAACCACAGGAGATTGTCCGTGCAGCAGCATTAAACCCATAACCCATAACCAAAAAGGACCAGAACCCCATGGCCGGTAATTCATTCGGACAGACATTTAAAATCACCACCTTCGGCGAATCCCACGGAAAAGCCCTGGGTGCTATTATAGACGGATGCCCGGTCGGAATTTGCTTAAACGAGGCGGATTTCATAACGGAAATGGCACGGCGACGGCCGGGGCGATCCTCTTTTTCGACGCCGCGAACGGAAGAAGACCGGGTGGAGATTCTATCCGGCGTCTTCGAAGGCCTTACCACCGGAACCCCCTTGACCCTGCTGGTGGGAAACCACGATGTCAAAAGCAAACCTTACAGCGTACTGAAAGACCTGTTCAGACCGGGGCATGCGGATTACACCTACTTTAAAAAATTCGGTCACCTGGATTATCGAGGGGGTGGTCGGGCTTCGGCCCGGGAAACTGCCGCCCGGGTGGCCTGCGGTGTGGTGGCCCGGAAGGTGCTGACACCATTCAATCTCGATATCCTGGGCTATACCCTTGAATTGGGGGGCATTCGGGCCAAACGGATGGATCCGGCAGTGATTTCTCAAAACCCCCTCTATTGTGCGGATCCGGATGCGGTTCAATTCATGTTGAAAGCCCTCGACAGGGCCAGGGAAGACGGGGACAGCCTTGGCGGTGTAGTGGAGGTGCGGGCATCCGGGTGTCCCGCCGGGTTGGGGGAGCCCGTGTTCGACAAGCTGGACGCGGAATTGGCAAAAGGCGTCATGTCCATTGGCGCAGTAAAAGGGGTCGAGATAGGCGCGGGGTTTGAGGCGGCGCGATTGAGGGGTTCTGAAAACAATGATCCCATAAGATCCACGGGATTCGGTTCAAACCGGTCAGGGGGCATTCTTGGGGGCATATCCAACGGGGAGGATCTGGTGCTTCGTGCGGCGGTGAAACCCATCCCTTCCATCATGAAACCCCAGCAAACCATCGACCGGCAGGGCCGAGACGCCATCCTGGAATTGACGGGGCGGTTTGATGTGACTGCTGTGGCTCGCATTGTACCGGTAGTTGAAGCCATGGTGGCCCTGGTCTTGGTGGACCATTATCTGAGAGCCAGGGCCGGTGGCCAGTGTTTTGATATTCAGGGGGTATAAAACAAAAAATGCAGTTGGAAAAAAATGAAGACGCCGGTCGGGATGAACTTGATCTCTGCCGGAAAGAGATTGACGCCATTGACACTCAACTTCTTTCCCTTCTGGCCGAAAGACTTGATGCCGCTGCCGCCATCGGGCGGATTAAGAACAACATGGGATTACCGGTATTTGATCCCGTGCGTGAGAAAGCGATCCTGGATCGGATGGCCGCAAAGGGGCACTCTCGTCTCACCCCGGACGCGATTCGGGATATTTTTACCCGTATCATTTCAGTTGGCCGGGCGGTTCAGGGGCCGGTGAATGTCGGGTTTCTGGGTCCGGAAGCGACCTTTTCCCACCAGGCCGCCATTTCCATATTCGGCAACAGCGCCCGGTTTTTTCCGTCCCGCACATTTGAAGGCGTATTCGGTTCCGTGGAAAAGGGGCATTGTCATCACGGGGTGATTCCGGTTGAAAATTCACTGGAGGGCTCTGTTGCCGGGGTTTGGGACCTGTTCGATAAATTTTATCTGAAAATCTGTGGTGAGTATTATCATCGGATTCGACTTAGTTTGATGGGTCGAAGTCTGGAATTGAATGCCATCCGAAAACTCTATTCCCATCCGATGCCCTTGGCCCAATGTCGCTCATGGCTCAAAAGCCATCTGCCGAATGTTACGCTAGAGCCGGTGGAAAGTACGGCTCTCGCCGGAAAAATGGCGGCCGGTGATCCGAACAGCGCTGCTTTGGGTAGCTGCCTTCTGGCGGAAACTCTGGGGCTCAAACTGCTCAGGGAAGATATCGAAGATGAGCCCCACAATGTGACCCGGTTCCTGGTGGTGGGAAACGGTGAGCCCCAACCCACCGGAAAGGATAAAACCACCCTGATGTTTTTTCTGGGCCATCGTCCGGGGGCGCTGGCCGGGATGCTTTCGACCCTGGCCCAAAGAGAGATTAACGTGTGCCGCATCGAATCCAGGCCCATGCCCATGCGGTCTTGGGAGTATCTGTTTTTTGTGGATCTTGAAGGGCACCGAAATGATCCCGCCCTTGCGGATGCCATGGTTGAGATGAAAACCCTGTGTGTGTTTATGAAATGGTTGGGATCTTATCCGTCTGCGGGCGTGTCATGAAAGCAGGCCAGGCGACAACTGTTTACTCAAATAAGTTAATGATCTGTATTCCGATAATCGCCTGTAATACCTCCGATGCCCTTGAGAAAATGGCGCTGGCGTCAGCCCATTGCGACCTTATGGAAGTGCGACTGGATGTCATGGAAGCGTTCGATCTAAGCGCCATTATCGCATCGGCTTCCAGACCGGTGATGATCACCTACCGGTCCATAAAGGAGGGGGGGGAGGGCGGTGTTCCTTGTGGCGCTTGCGTGGATTACCTTAAGGAGGCTATAAGGCTGGGAGCGGATTATGTGGATGTGGAATATGCCATTCCCCTGGAATATCGGCGCTTGTTATTTGAAAAACGCGGCCAAACAAAGCTGATCCTGTCAAAACACTTTCAAAATGAAACCCCTTCAACCGAAACGTTAACGGATCTGTTCGGAAAAATGGCGGCCACGGGAGCGGATATAGTGAAGATTGTCACTTATGCAAAGACCCCGGCGGATAACCTGACCGTATTGGGGCTGATACCGTTGGCTGCAAAAAGGGGCGTTGAAATGATCGCCCTGTGTATGGGTTCCCTGGGACGCATCAGCCGTGTGGCCTGCCCTCTACTGGGGGGGGCTTTTACCTTTGCTTCTCTCGAAAGGGGCCAGGAGTCCGCTTCAGGGCAGATGACTGTAAAGGAGATGAACAGGGTATTGGAGGTCCTATCCCGATGAAAAATCAACCGGCAAAAATTTATGGGGTATTGGGGAATCCCATTCATCATTCCCTCAGCCCGGTCATGCACAATGCGGCTTTTAAGGCCGAGGGATTCAATGGCGTGTACGTTGCCTTTGAATCGTCGGATCCGGAAGGGAGCATTCGCGGCATGCGGGCGTTGGGCATTTGCGGCATGAGCGTTACCATTCCCTTCAAAACTGCCGTTATGCCATATCTGGATGAACTGGACCCCCTGGCGGAACAAATCGGTGCGATCAATACCATTTTAAACCAAGGCGGTCATTTGAAGGGATACAACACCGATGGGTTGGGGTCGATGAAGGCTCTTGAGAAAAAAATCGATCTCGCGGGTAAACGATGCGTTCTGGTGGGAGCCGGCGGCGCTGCCCGGGGAATCGGCTTTATGGCCCGGGAAAAGGGGATGAAGTTGGTGGTTGCCAATCGGTCGGCGGATCGGGGTCGTGCCCTTGCGGCATTTCTGGATTGCCCTTTTATCCCCTTGGAGAGAATTCAGGAAACAGAAACCGATGTTTTGATTCAATCGACGCCGGTGGGGATGTTCCCCCATGAAAATGCCTCCCCGGTACCGGATGGTATGCTGCGGAAGGAGATGGTGGTGATGGATGCCATCTACAATCCCCTTGAAACGCGTCTGCTTAAAAGTGCCCGCGCCAGGGGGTGTACCACCATCAGCGGACTGGAAATGTTCATCCATCAGGGAGCGGAACAGTTTCGCCTCTGGACCGGCCTGAATCCCCCGGTGGATGTTATGCGGGCTGTTGTAAAGAATGCACTGGAGCCGAAATGAACAGAACGAAGATCTCCCCGGGCGACCATCACGTGGTGACCATCCCCGGATCAAAGAGCATCACCCACCGGGCCCTCATTGCCGGGGGGCTGGCAACCGGAAAAACAGTATTGAAAAATGATCTGAAATGTGAAGATACCCATCACACGGCGCATGTTTTGGAGGCCATCGGCGTTAAAATGAAGCGGAACGGGGATCAACTGCTGATGGAGGGGATCGGTGAAAATACCGGGGGGCAGACCTGGGAAAAAGCGCTTTATTTAGGCAATTCAGGGACCTCTTTTCGGTTGCTCCTGCCTGTTCTGGCCGTGGCGAAAGGGATATTTCTGGTGACCGGTACCCCCCGTATGCGGGAACGGCCCATGGGACCTCTGGTGGATGCCCTCCGTCGACTGGGGGCCGATGTTTCCTGCGTTAACCATAACGGATGCCCCCCCATCCGCATTGCCTCCGATGGCATTCCGGGCGGGGCTGTGAGTCTGCCGGGTGATGCCAGCAGCCAGTTTCTGTCGGCGTTGCTGCTGTCAGGGCCCTATGCAAAAAAGGACGTGGACATTACGGTGAAAGGGACTCTGGTGTCCAAACCCTATGTGGATGTGACCATTGATGTGATGGCGGCATTCGGTGTCCGGGTGGAACGGGAGGGATACTCCAGGTTCAGCGTCTCCGCCGGACAAAGGTATGAGCCGAGAGACTATACGGTTCAAGGGGATGCATCGTCCGCCTCCTATTTCTGGGCCGCTGCGGCGATCACCGGAAAAACTGTGACCACTCGGAACATTTATCCGCAAGGCAAGCAGGGCGATATCCGGTTGCTGGAGGTTTTTGAGGCCATGGGATGTGTCGTTAACCGGGAATCGGATCGGGTATCGGTTTCAGGCGGCCCGCTGAAAGGAATCGATGTGGACATGGGGGCCATGCCCGACATGGTGCCCACCCTGGCGGCGGTGGCCCTGTTCGCCAAAGGGAAGACCACCATTCGGAACGTGGGGCATCTTCGTTTTAAGGAAAGCGACAGACTGAATGCCGTGACCGAGGAATGGCGCAAGCTGGGGGCACGGATGGAAGAATTTGAGGATTCTCTGGTAGTCCATGGCGGCGAAAAGCTTTGCGGCGCTATGGTAGACCCCCATGACGATCATCGTCTGGCCATGAGCCTGGCGGTGGTGGGGTTAAAGGTCCCGGGAGTCCGTATCCAAAATCCCGCTTGCGTCAACAAGTCGTTTCCTCAGTTCTGGGATTTATGGAAATAAGATAA
>JAFCZI010000260.1 GCA_019314425.1 Deltaproteobacteria bacterium
CACCACTTCCAGTGGTGGACCCGAATAGGTTCTACCGATCCGGCGAAAATAATATAGGCTCTTCCTCTGGGAAAGCCCCTTTTGGGGAACTATGGAGGAAAAGCCTATGCATGACTGGGAAAGTTTATCGCATGTACGATGGGATTGCAAATACCATATAGTCATCGTACCGAAATATCGAAAAAGTAAACACCTTGCACCAAATAAAAAAGACTCACGAAAAGGCGCGAAGACGCAAAGTTTTTTGAACAAATCCACGGTTCTTATGGTTTTTCTTTGCCAATTTTTCGACTTTGCGTAAGCCAAAAAAAAGCGCCCGGAAGGATATAAGGTTCTCCCCCCGGGCGCAATTTTTCAGTGTTAATAAAACGACCGACTCGGACCGTGCGATATGGTGTGTGTTACATCATGCCGCCCATACCGCCCATACCACCCATACCGCCGGGAGGCATCGCGGGCATATCGGAACCACCCTTTTCAGGCTTATCGGCAATCATGGCCTCGGTGGTCAGAAGCAGAGATGAAACCGAGGCGGCGTTCTGCAGGGCAAACCGGGTGACCTTTGTGGGATCGATGATCCCGGCTTCTATCAGGTCTTCATACACGCCCGTCTCCGCATTGTAGCCAAAGGCGCCACTCCCGCCTTTCACCTTATCCACGACCACAGAACCCTCTGCGCCGGCATTTTCAACGATCTGGCGAATGGGCTCTTCAAGAGCTCTCATGACCAGGTTGACGCCGGACTGTTCTTCACCTTCCAGTTTAAGTGCTGCCAGCGCAGGAATCGTCCGAACCAGGGCGACACCGCCACCCGCTACGATGCCTTCTTCAACAGCGGCTCTGGTGGCATTCAGGGCATCTTCAACCCTGGCCTTTTTCTCTTTCATTTCAATCTCGGTGGCTGCGCCCACATTGATTACAGCAACGCCGCCGATGAGTTTGGCCAATCTTTCCTGAAGTTTCTCACGATCGTAATCGGAGGTAGTTTCCTCGATCTGAGCACGAATCTGCTTGACCCGACCTTCCAGGTCCGCTCTCTCGCCGCCGCCGTCAACAATGGTCGTATTGTCTTTGTCGATGGTGATGGTCTTGGCAGTACCCAGGTCATTCAGGGTGAGGTTTTCCAGCTTCAAACCCAGATCTTCGGAAATTACCCGACCACCGGTGAGGGTTGCGACATCTTCCAGCATGGCCTTTCTTCGGTCTCCAAAGCCCGGGGCTTTGACGGCCGCGACCTGCAGAGTTCCCCTCAATCGGTTCACCACCAGGGTAGCCAGGGCTTCACCTTCAACATCTTCGGCGAGGATCAGAAGGGGTTTTCCCATTTTGGCGACCTGCTCAAGAATGGGAACCAGGTCTTTCATGGAGCTGATCTTTTTCTCGTTCAGCAGAACGTAGGGCTCAGCCAGGTTTACTTCCATTTTTTCAGCGTCGGTCACAAAGTAAGGGGACAGGTATCCACGATCAAACTGCATCCCTTCCACCACCTCAAGCGAAGTATCCATGCTCTTGGCTTCTTCAACGGTGATCACACCCTCTTTACCCACCTTGTTCATGGCCTCGGCAATGATATTTCCGATGGTGCTGTCGCTGTTGGCGGAAATGGTGCCCACCTGAGCGATCTCAGCCTGGTCCTTGGTGGCTTTGGAAATTTTCTTGAGCTCACCCACGGCAACTGCGGTAGCCTTTTCGATGCCACGCTTGAGGGCCATTGGGTTGACGCCGGCAGCGACCAGTTTTGCGCCTTCACGGTACATGGCCTGGGCCAGAACCGTGGCGGTGGTGGTTCCGTCGCCAGCCACATCGGAAGTCTTGGAGGCCACTTCCTTCACCATCTGGGCGCCCATATTTTCAAACTTATCTTCCAGTTCAATCTCTTTGGCAACCGTAACACCGTCCTTGGTAATGGTGGGGGCGCCGAAGGATTTGTCCAAAATAACATTGCGGCCTTTGGGGCCCAGGGTTACTTTGACGGCATTGGCAAGGGTATCTATACCGGTCAAAATTGCTTCCCTTGCTTTCATGCTGTATTTAATCTCTTTCGCCATCTGTCTTTTCCTCCTCGGAAATTATTTTTGAAGGTTTCTGTTATTACGCCAGTAGAAGCAGGTTTTCCTGAAAACGCCTACACTACGATGGCAATGATATCGTCTTCTCTCATGATCAGATGCTCTTCACCATCGATCATAATCTCTGTTCCAGCATATTTCCCAAACAGGACTTTGTCGCCGGCTTTCACTTCCAAAGCGATTTTCTTTCCATCATCGGCCACTTTTCCATCACCAACGGCCATGATCTCCCCTTCAACGGGTTTTTCCTTGGCCGTATCAGGAATAATAATGCCACCCTTTGTTTTTTCTTCTTCCTCGACTCGCTTAACGATAACACGGTCATGCAACGGTTTTATCTTCATCTCTCTTCTCTCCTCTCAAATAGTGTTTTTTGAACAAACGCCACATGGGGCCACCCCCAAACTTTAACATCATCATCCCTTGTCATCTGGTTTTCCGTCACAAAAAAACAAGAAGTTCATTGACTGAAAAACCTAAAACCTAAAACTGCGGCCTTGCCGCATTAGACCCTTAAGATTGCAATAAAAAATGGAGTCCGGGCTGAAAGACTCGATGCCCTGAAAAATAATATCGACCCCGGGAATGTCAAGGGCCGTGACTAAAAAACATGGGGGGGACAAACAGTGAAAGGGGAATAGGGGGTGGAATCAGCCGCCATGCAACCGCCATCTCAAGGTTTCACGGATACCTGAGTTCAGTTCAACTTTCGGTTTCCAACCCAGGGTATCTGCCGCCTTCTGGATGGTAAGACAGCTCTTTTTCAAATCCCCGGGCCGGGCCAGCTGTTTTTTCATTTCAGATATTTCTTCCGAAACAGACCTTCCCTGCGCCTTCATGGCATTAAAAATTTTTTCATAAAGATCGCCGGTTTTCGTTCCTTTCCCGGTACCGATGTTGAAGAAATCACCACTTCCCCGGTTCAATGCCGCAAGATTGGCGTTGACCACATCGCCCACAAAGCAATAATCCCTCACCATGCCCTTCTCGTCATCCGGAAAATGATTCAGTATGGATTGGGTTCCCTCAATCAGGTTGTTCATAAAAATGGCCACAACCCCCGCCTCCCCATGGGGGATCTGACGGGGCCCGTAGACATTGGCGTACCTGAGGGTGGTGTAATCGAGTCCGTATTGGTGCCGGTAGTATGCCAGATAGTGCTCCGAGCTGTATTTTGTGATCGAATAGGGGGAAAGAGGTTTTGGGCTGTAAGCTTCGGATGTGGGATATTCAACCGCCTCCCCGTATATGGCGCCCCCTGAAGAAATAAAAATAACCTTTTTCACGTCCGATTTCACCGCCGCTTCCAGAAGATTCAAAAATCCCCTGATGTTGACATCCGCGTCAAACCCTGGATCTGAAACCGAAGCCGGAACACTCATCTGCGCCGCATGATGGTTTAAAATATCGGGTCGCTCTGCTAAGATGACCTGCGCGGCTTCGAGAGAACGGATGTCCAGTTCATAGAATCGCGCTTGTGGGTTGACGTTGACCCGCTTTCCGGTGTAAAGGTTGTCCAGGATCAAAACCTCGTGCCCGGCTTGAATGTACCCGTCCACCACATTGGAGCCGATAAACCCGGCGCCGCCGGTAACCAGTATTTTCATTTTGGATTCTCCTGATCCTTGCAAGCAGGACCGCATATTCGATTTTTTCGTTGAGGGTAAAAGATCCACCCGCTGAGCGGGTGGCCTTGAGTTTACCCCTAAAAGGGGATGAGAATGCCTCTTGCCCCCAGAGGGGGCGAGGTGTTGCCCCCAGTTTTATTTAAAACAAG
>JAFCZI010000261.1 GCA_019314425.1 Deltaproteobacteria bacterium
TTCTGTCTTGATTTAAAGGTACGATGTAATAGACATTTAGAGAACCCTCATCCTCCCTGATAACTGCTATTGATACTCTCGATGTAGCACTTTATGCCGTCACAGATGTCGACCGCAAACCGCTCCTGGTAAGCCTTGTTCACCAGCCTTTTTCGCTCAGTGCGGTTGCTCAAAAATCCCACTTCCACCAGAACGGCCGGCATCTGAGCACCGATCAGGACGTAAAAAGGGGCCTGTTTGACGCCCAGGTTCCGGATCCCCTTGTACCGCTTGCCGGCACCTCCCACCATGCCCTTCTGCACCTGATGGGCCAGCCGGCTCGATTCACGGATTTTCGTGTTCATCATCAGATCGTTCAGGATGGTTTGAAGGTCGCTGATACTCCGCTCTGAGGTGGCGTTTTCTCTTGCCGCAACCATGACGGCCTGTTGATCTGTGGCCATGTTCAAAAAATAGGTTTCCAGGCCGTGAACCCGTGTGTCTTTGTGGGCATTGACATGCAGCGAAATAAAGAGATCGGCCTTTTTCATGTTGGCAATGGCGGTCCTTTGCTCCAGTGAAAGAAAATCATCTTTGTCTCGTGTGAGAAAGACTTCGCAGCCGATCTCCTTTTTCAATCGGCGTGCCAGACGTTTTGCGAGCGCCAGGGTAATGTCCTTTTCCTTGTATTTTCGGTGTGTTTCACAACCCGGATCCTTGCCGCCATGACCGGGGTCAATGACAATCCGATTCACGTTCAAGCCGAGCTGTCTGGCCAGAGAAATGGTTTGCTCCGGTTTTTCGGTTTTCTTGATACCCAGCGTGATTTTTCGTTTTTTTGCTGATTGCACCGGTTCTTGAAGAGATTGGGTTTTTCGCTTTCCAAATCCGCGCACATCGACCACGATACGGAACGGATCGTAGAGATGAAACACATTGTACCCCACCAGTTTTTTCGTATCCAGAACGACGCGCACCGTGTCTTCCGTGTATTGTCCGGCCCGGGCTTTCTGAAGCAGATCATCCTTGATGGGAACGATGCTGTCAATACGCCCGCTGACCCGGGCATGATGAAGGTCCAGGTACAACCTGCGCGGCTTCTTATGGCCTGGGTCGGCCTTCAGGAGGTGATGTTCGTACTTCACCGGGGACTTCACATCAATCACCACGCGGGTGTAGTTGGGCGTTGACCAGTAACGGATATCTTGAACCATGGCCCGCTGTTTTTCTATCGCCGCCCCTGCACCATTTTTCCGCGTCATGCCCCGGTTCAGCGTTACAGCCAGTTTGTCGAGCATTTCTTTGGCTTCGGGCCGCATATCTCCTTTGGGAAACCGGACATCCACCTTCAAAAATTCCACATAGGCCTGGGATGGATCATTTTTTATGCTGTGATAAATCTCCCCGATGTTGTATTGAGCATCATCGGCCAGAAAGTGATCCCCGCACTCAGACACCAGTTTTTCATAAAGTGCGATGACCGTATCCAGATCCTGGCTTTTGTTGGCGTATTTATAGAGACGCATGTAAAGATCAGCGGCTTTATAAAGGGCCGGAGCGGCTGAAGGGCTTTTCGGATCGCGATCGTAGACGGCCTCGTATTGGGCTGCGCATTTGATCCAATTGTGACGATAGCGCTTCTTTTTGGCTGAGCCGTAAAGCGCTTTTCTTGAGCGATCCGCCTTCTCAAGCAGTTCTGACGCAGCTTTGGGTGTTTTGCCTTCAAGGCCGGGGGGGACCGCCAAAAAGACCACCGAAAGGCATATCAATATGAAGTAGAGGATTCCTCGTTTCATGGACTTAACTTATCCGTTTTTTCAGGTCATTTAATGCCATTAGCGCTTCCAGCGGGGTCATGTTGTCTATGTTCAGCGCTTCAATCCATTTTCGCAGCTCCCGATCCTGAGATCCGAAAAGATCCAACTGCACCATGCCTTTTCCCTGAGCGCCGTTCTCATTTTTTGAAGCCGTTTGGGCCAGACGCGGCCTGCCCGTTTCATCTACTTCGTCCCCTTCCAGATTTTTCAGTATTTCCATGGCCCGCGCAATGACATTCCCCGGAAGACCGGCAATTCGCGCGACCTGAATACCATAACTTCGGCTGGTTCCACCCGGCACCAGCTTTCGCAAAAAAAAGATATTGTCGTTCCACTCGCGAACCGCAATATTAAAATTTTTCACCCTGTTTTTGGTGGTCACAAGCTCCGTCAGTTCATGATAGTGGGTCGCAAAAAGAGTCCGAACGCCCTTTCCGGCCCTGTCGTGGAGGGCCTCCGCCACAGCCCAGGCAATGCTCAAACCGTCGTAAGTACTGGTACCGCGACCGATTTCATCTAAGACCACAAGGCTCCGGGGTGAGGCATATCTCAGGATGTTGGCGGTTTCGTTCATTTCCACCATGAACGTACTTCTACCCCCTGCCAGATCGTCGGATGCCCCCACCCGGGTGAATATGCGGTCCACAATGCCGATTTCGGCCTTTTTAGCGGGCACAAAACTACCCATCTGCGCCATGAGCACCGTCAGGGCCGTTTGCCTTAAAATAGTGGATTTTCCGGCCATGTTGGGCCCCGTCAGGATAATGACCTGTTGCTTTTGCGCGTCGAGATGGATGTCGTTGGGGACAAACTCCTCGCCCTTGACGGTTTGCTCAATCACCGGATGGCGCCCCTGAATAATCTTCAGGTCAGTGCTTTCATTGATTTGGGGATGGGTGTAATTGTTGCGCTCCGCTGTTTCGGCAAGACCCGCAAGGGCATCGATCCGGGAAATACTTTCCGTTGTTTTCGTGATGCGTTGGTTTTCAAGGCTGATTTTCGAACGAATCTCTTCAAAAATTTCAAGCTCCAGGGCAACCCGCTTTTCCTCCGCCCCCAGGACTTCCCCTTCTTTTCGTTTCAGCGCTTCCGTAATATAGCGCTCCCCGTTGACCAGGGTTTGTTTTCGAATATAATCTTCCGGCACCAGGTTCAGGTTGGCTTTTGAAATTTCAATATAATACCCGAATACCCTATTGAACCCCACCTTCAAACTGTTGATGCCGGTTCGCTCCTTTTCGGAAGCGGCAAAATCCGCAATCCAGCTCTTTCCATCCCGGCTCAAGGTCACCAGCGCGTCCAGATCCCGGCGGTATCCTTCACGGATAATACCGCCGTCTTTGATGGAAACCGGCGGATCATCGTGGATGGCTTCCTGAATCAAACAAGCCACATCATGAAGGACGTCCAATGTTGATCCCAACCTGGACAACAGGATGCTTGAAGATCCTGAAATCGCGTCTTTCACGGCGGGGAGTCTCAGAATAGAGGCTTTGAGTGCCAGCAAATCCCTTGCATTGGCCCTTTTCATGGCAATTTTGCCGTTCAACCGGGCCATATCATAGATCTCTCCCAACTCACTTCGAAGCGCCTGTCTCAAATCCGGATCATCCTTCAGACAGGCAACCGCCGCCAGACGTTCTTGAATGGGCCCCATATGAACCAGGGGGTAGCTGATCCAGTTCTTCAGCAGACGGCTGCCCATGGGGGTGATCGATTGATCAAGGATTTGGCACAACGATCCTTTGGTCGACCGATCCCGGATGGTTTTCAGCAATTCCAGATGGGTACAGGTGGATGCGTCCAGGATCATGAACTCACCCATGTGATAGGTGACAATTTCTTTGATGTGGGGGGGGAACCCTTTCTGGGTCTCTCTGAGATAGGCAACGAGGGCGCCCGCAGCAGTAACACCGCTTGGCATGTTTTCACACCCAAAACCCGCCAGAGACCTGACCGAAAGCTGTTCTTTCAGCAGCGTGTCCGCCTTCTGGGGATCAAAGGTTTCCTCATCCAGTATTTCCAGGCGATACTTTGAAAAATCTTT
>JAFCZI010000262.1 GCA_019314425.1 Deltaproteobacteria bacterium
CCTGAAAAGAAAGAAGAGAAACAAAACCGTCGTGCATTAAATAAGATATCATATAAAGTAGTTATCTCTCCAAAACCTATTTTTTCAATATCCCGCTATCGGTTGGCACAGTTCTTGATCACCTATGTTTACAAAAATATTTAACTTTAAAAAATGAGGAGGAGTTGTTATGACTGAAAAAGACAAAACATTGGGATGGGAGGTAGCCCGGGACCTAGAAAAGCAAAAAACCACCATTTGGGCGCGGTTGATTCCCGAATGGAAGCAGCTCCGGGCGGCGCTTTTGGGAGTGTTTGTGTTCTTCATCGTTTTTCTGATAGGATGTTGGCTGGCCGGCAACCCGTTTGAGGCCACACAGCGCATAGCTTCTGAAGTCGTCAAGGCCAAAGGGTGGATCGGCACCAATGAATGGCAAATTTTCTGGGGTGTTGTGGCGCTGGCCATGTTTTTTGAATTCATGGATGCATCCGCCGGTATGGGGTTTGGCACCGCTCTTACCCCGTTGCTGCTGGTAGTGGGCTTCAGTCCCAAACAAATTGTCCCGGCCGTAATGATCCAGCAGGGCGTAGCCGGCCTGGTGGGTGCCTTTTTGCACCGGGAGTTTGAAAACGTGGAGTGGAAGTTCAAGCCCATGTCGGAAACCATCAAGCTGTGGTTGATCATCGCTATCGTCGGATGCCTGGCAGTGACCTTTTCCATTACCGCTGTGTATGCCTGGTTCAAGGTGGGCAAGATATGGATCAAACTTTACGTGGCCTGCCTGCTGTTGATGATGGGGGTGATTTCATTGATTCAAGCCAGAAAGGAACGACCATACCGCCCCGGGAAAATGTTTGGTTTTGCTGCCCTGGCCGGCTTCAATAAGGGCATCGGCGGGGGCGGATACGGCCCTGTGGTGACCATAGGAGGACTGATTTCCGGTGTGCCGGTTAAAAGTATGCTGGCGGTGACCGCCATATGTGAAGGCACGGTCAGCACCTTTGCCATTTTAGTCTGGCTGGCGCTACTGACATCGGGTGTAACCATTGATTACATCCTGCTGCCATCGTTGATGATTGCCACAGTGTTTTCAGCGGTAGCAGCGCCCTATGCCACCCGGGTGTTTCCTGAAAAGATGTGGAAAATCGTGGTGCCGGCGTACTGCTGCATCGTGGCGGCCCTTTGCTTCTGGAAAATCGTCCCGGATATTATCGCCAAACTGGCCGGATGACACGGAAACCGGCAGTAATTAGCAACCGTTGAAATAACACCGGGCTCCCGAAAGACCGGGAAGCCCGGCAACCTTTTATACAATCGCGGAAGTGAATAGAAAATGAAAACGCATATCAATGAAAAGGATCGACCTTATTCAGACGGAACAGACAAGCAAAGCTACGGCCGCCAGCGTTTACACAATTTTGGGGTAACGATGACGGTCATGGGGGTCAGTTTCCTGCTATATTACCTGGGTCTTTTCGGGAATGTGCAGGGTCCGCTCAGTCCTGCAAAGATCGGAAACGCTCTCGCCGGTGTGGGCGTGACGTGGACCCACGCCATGGCATTCTTTCTGCTGCTTTTTGCAATTTCCGTATCGTGGAATTGGATCTATAATTTTGCAAATCTTAAATTAGGATCACGGATGACATGCAAGTGTAAAATCGATGATAAGGAAACCGTGTGCGGCGCAACGGTTAAACGAAACAAGATTGTCCATAAAAGGACTGGTCGGTCGGCTAAGCAATATGTGTGCGACAATGGTCACAAGCGCCCTGACGCTCATTTTCACCCTGTTAAAAAGGGCACCTTCAGCCACACCCTGTGGGTGACCTCCCTTTGCTTCTGCATCATCGTGTTTTTCATATCCTGATGCGCCATGATCCATCATGCGGCATCGCCGACCGGTGGCGTGCAAAAGCAAAGCGGCTAAAGGGAGAAATTTACGCGCTGTATATGGCCTATAAAGATCCGCGGGTTCCCTGGTACGCCAAAGCGTTTATCGCCTGTATTGTCGGGTATGCCTTGAGTCCCGTGGATTTGATTCCGGATTTCATTCCGGTGCTGGGTTACCTGGATGATATTGTCCTGCTGCCCATCGGCATCTGGTTGGCCCTGAAGATGATTCCGCCGGCGGTACTGGCGGAATGCAGGCAACAGGCTCTGAAACGGCTGAACACGGATCAGCCCCATAGCGTTGCCGCCACCGCCGTCGTCATTGCCGTCTGGATTCTGTTGTTGGGGTTGTCGGTGGTTTGCATCGTATGGCTGATTTAGGTATAAAAACAGAGTAAAGCAATACCATAAATTGACAATTATTAATTATTATTTTGGCTCCGGCTACGCCGGACTGGTTAAACATAATTAATTGGGGGTCCATCTCACAAGGCCCGAAGGAGGCCGTCATGAACCACACCATCCGGGTTCTCCTTGTGGACGACGAAGAAAAATTCGTCATGAATATGGCCAGGCTGCTGAGATTCCGTGGATTTGACGTCTCGACCGCCGAAGACGGGTTCATGGCGCTGAAGGCTTTGGAAGCAGACGGTGATTTCGATGTCGTGGTTTTAGATATCAAGATGCCGGGAATGGATGGTCTGACCGTCCTTACAGGGATCAAAAAGAAATCTCCGGAAACCGAAGTCATCATACTAACGGGCCATGCAACATTGGAATCGGGCATCCAGTCCATCCGAGACGGGGCATTCGATTACTTGATGAAACCCTGCGACATCGAGCTGCTGACCGATAAAATCAAAGAGGCCTGCGAGGTGGAGCGCATCAGGCGCCGGCCGGTACTCTGGCCCCGCAACCTGGTGAAAGAAATCACGCTGCCGTCGTTTACCAAGCTGGAAACCGGCGATACCCTTACCAGGGCTCTGGAAGTATTTAACCGCGGAGCGGGTATGCCGGTTAAAGAAGCCCTTTATGTTTTGGATAAACAGGATCGGTTTAAGGGAATGGTAACCCGAAGGGATCTGATCGAAGCCGCAAAAAAGGCGAATCCCGAGCAATCCCTTACATGGGCCGATCTGGTACAAAATCCCTCATTGCTTCCACAGAAAACCCTGGACAAAGTCATGCGGTCGTCCCACCCCATCGCCATCAGCCCGGAGGAGAATCTGACCAAAGTCGCCCAGCAGATGATCGCCAACAATGTTCGCTGTGTACCGGTGGTGGAGGGTGATAAGGTCACAGGATTCATCCGACTGCAGGATATTTTTCAATACGTGGAACGTGAGATAGATTAGAAACCGGGGAGGATTAAGGGTCATGCCGGAAATTAAACAAACACCTGGTAATTCCCAGGAAAAAGATTTTCCCTATTTTCGCCGCTTGTGGAACAGTATTGTGGTGGCGCTGCTATGTGCCGCATTCATCCCGCTGATGGTTATCGGCGGGGGAATGTATTATTTTGCAAACTCCGCTTTAAAACAAAAGACCTTGGAATCCTTGCGCGCAGAAGTGTTCAGTCACAAAAAAAGCGTAGACCGGTTTTTAGAGGAACGAACCCTGGACCTGAGACAGCTGGCCGGCACCAGGGACCTGGCCTATCTGACTCGGCCCGGCAACCTGGAAACCGTTTTCCGAACCTTACAGACTGCCGAGGAGAAACCCTGGCTGACGGATCTGGGCATTATCGATGACCGGGGACGGCACCTGGTCTATGTCGGACCCTATGACTTAATTTCTAAAAATTATGAAAATGCGCCATGGTTCAAGGCAGTCATGGTGCAAGGGGTGTATATCAGCGACGTGTTTTCCGGTTTCCGCAAAGTGCCCCATTTTATTATTGCGGTTAAACAGCACGTTAACGAAGGGGCCTGGATCATTCGTGCGACCGTCGATGCCGCCTATTT
>JAFCZI010000044.1 GCA_019314425.1 Deltaproteobacteria bacterium
CGAGGGAGATAGAATTTGTTGATGAGCTGCCCAAAACGCCGGACGGGAAAATTCGGCGGAAGGTGTTAAAAGAACTGGAACTGGAGAGGAAAAAAGATCAGCTTCAAAGTTGATGCCTCTCGTGAAAAGTTACGCCATCTCTCTCTGATGGCGTTGTGAAAAGTTCCATATACAAGGCGTAGTGATTTTTCAGGATCGTAGGCATACATGTCGTATGTTGAGATTCTGAGAAATCACTGCAACGCAGTAGATGGGAGTTGTGAATATTTTTCAAACTCAAAGATTCGAGGATGCAGCCGTGCTATTACCTAACAGAGAATAGACGGTCAAAACATAAATGGGGCTCTTTGCTCAAAAAATCTAAGGAGGGAAAATGATGAAAAGAAATAGCTTTTGGAAAATTCTCTTGTTTGGACTACTGGCGATGCTTCTGGGCGCCTGTGCCACGACAAAGCCATTGACACCGTTTAATGCCATTGATCTGAGTCCCATGTTGACAAGTGGGGACTATGTGCTCAAGGCCAATAATTTTACGGTCATCCTTGATAAATCCGGGTCCATGGGTGAGAAGTATAAAGGGAAACAAAAACTGGATTGTGCCAGAGACCTGGCCAGTGCCTTTAACCACACCGCCCCCAATGCTAATCTCACGGGCGCACTCAGAATGTTCGGCAAGAAAGCAAATATGCAACCGGTGGGAACGGAACTTCTCTGGGGACCGGCCACCCAAAATGCAGCCGCACTGGATGCAGGACTTAACAGCGTCGGATTCAGCAACGGCGACAGCCCCTTGAACCTGGCTCTGGATGCCACAGCCCGGGATTTCAAATCCACTCAGGGAAACATCGCGGTTGTCATCTTTACAGACGCCAACAACGAAGTCATGAACTATGCTGCGGTCGAGAAATCCGTCATGAACCTCAAAAGCCAGTTCGGCGACCGGATCTGCATCTATCCTGTGCTGATCGGTGCCGACAAGGAAGCTGCCAAGTTCCTGGCTCAGGTTGCGGGTGACGGAGGATGCGGATTCATGGTGAAGGGCGATGACGTCGCCTCCAGCAAAGGCATGGCCGATTTCGTAGCGAATGTCTTCCTGCAGAAAGCACCGCCGGAAGTCGTGGAAGTGATCTGTGTGGACGAAGACGGCGACACCATTTGCGCCGAAGTGGACAAATGCCCGGGAACGCCTAAAGGCGCCAAGGTCAACCAGTTCGGATGCTGGGTGCTGGGAGATGTGCTTTTTGACTTCAACAAATACAACATCAAACCCCAATACTACCGTTTCCTGAGTGAAGCGGCCAAAGTGTTTGAGATGAATCCCGCTATGAGAGTGGAGGTTCAGGGAAATACCGATAATATTGGTACCGCCGAGTACAATATGAAGCTCTCCCTGAGACGCGCAAAATCCGTTATGGAATATCTGGTCTACAAGGGTGTGGCTCAGAGCAGATTGAGCATCAGGGGATTTGGGTTTTCACGTCCCGTCGCTACCAATGACACATCGGAAGGACGTGCATTGAACAGGCGGGTTGAACTGACGCCCATGCCGTAAGACCGGCTTAAACCATTAACCTGGAACAAATATGGGGGTCGGGCATATCATCTGCTCGACCCCCATTTTTTAGTACCTTATCACCTGGTTTCCTGTCACAAAAAACAAAAAACCTTTGCGTCTTTGCGTGAGGCCATTTGGGTTGCAGCACAGCCCGCCTGTTTTTTCACCCTTTTGGCCGCACAGAGAGAACCGGACAAGGCACCTGCCGCACAACACGGTCCGTGGTTGAACCCACCAACAGTGATTCCATGACGCTGTGCCCCCGAACACCCAGAACAATCAAGTCCATTTCATTCACCACCGCATATTTTACAAGCTCATCGGAAGGGTGCCCCGCCAGCAGCAATGTTTCCGGCGTACACCACTGTTTTGCCTCCTCCGGCACCATACCCTTCAGTTTCTGGGTCAATTTCTCCCGCAACCCTTCCCGATCCGGATCGACCGCGCGGGCCAGCATATCCTTATAAACCGTCGGTTCAAGCACATGAGCCAGGTATAATTCCGTTTGAAACTCCTGGGCCAGGCTGACCCCATACTGTATGGCGAGATCCGAATCGGCTGAGAAATCGCACCCCACCAGAATCTTCCTGAGTCTCACCTCAGCCATCACGGGGGCCGACGGCTCCCGCTCCAGACTGCGCACAATATACATGGGACAGGGAAGTGTCCGCATTAAACGCTCCGTCACCGATCCCAGGATCAACCGCTTCAATCCCGACCGGCCATGGGTGGCGGAAACCACCAGGTCTGCGCCCTTTTCTTTGGCGATCCGGGTGATTTCATCAGCCGTATGCCCGACCGATGTCAGTGATTCCCAGTCAATATCCGCATCGCCGATCAAATCCTGGAGGTGTTCATGCGCATATTCCCTGATTTTTGACTCCAGCATCAACGGGTCCGAAAACCCCTCGCCATACATGGCAACCGATGACAAATCAATCACATGGCATAAATACAGTTTGGCGCCGAACTCTTTGGCCAGAGCCACGCCAAAAGGGACGGCACGGTTTGAAAAATCTGAAAAATCAGTGGTGCAAACGATGGTCTTGATCTGGACTTTCATGACAAACCCTCCTTTCCATAACTGTGTCAATTCCTACAAAATTGACAAATCGAAAATGATGCCCTCGTAAAAAGCCACGAATCTACATCAGGGAACGAAAGCCAGCCAGAGCATAAACGTTCCCGCAGAAAGGATCGTACAGAGGGAAATGGCCGCATTGGCGAAATCAGGGTCCCCCCTCATTTCCTTGGCCATCACATACGTTACCGTTGCGGTGGGGGATGCCAACAGAATGATCCCCGGTAAATAATCCCCTGAAGCAAGATCCAGAAATTTGAATATTACCAAACCCGTACAGGGAAGAGCAATCAATTTCAACATACATGCCAGAAGAATAAATCCCATTTTGGATCGCATGAATGAAAAGGAGATGGAACCACCGATAATCAGCAGCGCCAGGGGAAGGGCAAGGCTGCTCAAGATGTCCAGGCACCTGCCGATAACCAATGGAACGGGAACAACAAAGATGGAACATAACATTCCGGCAACAGCAGAAATAATCACCGGATTTCCGAAAATGGTCAGGGCCATGGTTCGCAGGCCCTGAAAATGGCTTCGAGCGTCGCTGGAGTAAACCTGAAGCACCAGGACCGCCAGAAAATTCTGAAGCAGTATTAAAAAAGAGGCAATGATACTGGCCCGGGCAAGTCCCTGATCCCCCAGAAAATAGTAGGCTACCGCAAAACCGATATACCCCAGATTACCGTGAAAGGTGGTATGGATAAACGTTCCCCGCTGTCCGCGCTTCAAATGAAGCATGGAACAGACACCCCACGTCACAGCAAAGACAATCATCAGCGCCGACAGGGTCCCCACCACAACCTGAAGGTCAAATTCCGCATGAAAGTCCGTTTTGGACAGAGCCCGGAATATCATGGCCGGAATCGCCAGATAAAAGACCAGCCGGTTTGCCGGCCCCAGGAAGGTGGCAGGCAAAAACCCTCGTCTTCCGACAAACCATCCCAGGACAATGAGCATAAAAATGGGGATGATGGTATTGATAATATGCATGGGAAAACAATTTAACCGTTTACGGTTTCCAATTATAATTATAACGTATCATTCTGATTCCCATGGTGCAATCATTCAAAAAAGAATTCAACTACGGTTGACTAAAAAAAATATCTAAACTATAAAGATAGATTTTATTCGGTTAATTCAAGAGTCTGCATTGCAACTTACGGCTTGAGCACAATCGCCCGTATCCGTCAGTGGGTAGAAACGATCAGAGGATTTTGATGACTTGGAAAGAAAGGACATATTGTGGCGCGTTGACCGACTCTGATTTGGGGAAGTCAGTGCTGCTCATGGGCTGGGTCGATGCCATACGGGATCATGGGAACATTCTCTTTTTTCACCTGAGGGATGTACGGGGTATCGTTCAGGTGGTGTTTGATCCGCAAAAAGACAAGGCCAGTTATGAAACAGCCTCTTTGATGCGGGAAGAATATGTCGTTGAAGTTCGAGGCCGGGTGACCTTGAGAGATAAGGCTGCTGAAAACCCGACCCTCAAAACAGGGAGAATTGAAGTCCTGGCAACCGATTTGAAGCTGTTATCAAAATCGAAGGCCTTGCCCTTTCAGATCAGTGAAAAAGCCATGGTATTGGGTGAGGAAATCCAGGCTGGCCCTGAAAATGTGGATGAAGAAATAAGGCTCAGATACCGATACCTGGACCTTCGACGACCCTCCGTGCAGGACGTCTTCCTTAAACGATATCGGATCATCAAATGTATTCGGGATTTTCTGGATCCCATGAACTTCATTGAAATTGAAACACCTTTTCTGACCCGAAGCACACCTGAAGGCGCCAGGGACTACCTGGTTCCCAGCCGGGTTCATCACGGGAAATTTTATGCCCTGCCCCAATCGCCGCAACTGTTTAAACAGATCCTCATGATCGGCGGTATGGACCGGTATTTCCAGATCGCCAGATGCTTTCGAGATGAAGATTTAAGGCCCAATCGACAGCCGGAGTTTACCCAGCTGGACCTGGAGGCTTCCTTCATTGATGAGGAATTCATCTACGAAACCATTGAAGAATTAACGGCTAAAATGTTCGCCATCGGAGGAATAACACTTCCGAGACCCTTTCCCAGGATGACCTACAAAACGGCAATGGACCGGTATGGTACGGACCGGCCCGACCTGCGGTTTGAAATGATCCTTGAGGATGCCACGGATATTTTTCAGGACACAAAGTATTCCATATTCCGGCAGATCATCGACAAAGGCGGTCAAATCAGGGGCTTCTCCGTTAAAGACCAGACCGGCGCCCTCAGCAAAAACATTCTGCAAAACGATTATGCGAAAACGATTGTGCCGCAATTCGGCGCCAGAGGGTTGACCTGGATGAGGGTCATTGACGGAAAACTTCAATCCAATATTGTTCAGTTTTTCAGCCCGAAGGAACAGGCGGGACTGTTGAAACGTTTTGAGGCGCAAGATGGAGACGTCCTCATGATGATCGCGGATGAGTCCACAGACCTGGTAAAAAAAGTGCTGGGCAGACTTCGCATCCATGTGGCCGAGAGACTGAACCTGATTCCCAAAGATCACTGGCAACCCCTGTGGGTCACGGATTTCCCGCTCTTTGAATTGAAGGACGGCCGGATCAGCTCCCAGCATCACCCCTTTACCATGCCCGACCGGGTGGATTTTGATCCCGACGACCTGGATGCGCTCCAGGCCCTCAACTCAAGGGCGTATGACCTGGTCATGAACGGCGAAGAACTGGGCGGCGGCAGCATTCGTATTCACAGGATGGATGTTCAGAAAAAGATCTTTCAAGCCCTGGGATTGAGCCGGGAAGAGGCGACAGCCAAATTCGGTTTTTTCCTGAAGGCTCTGGAATACGGCGCTCCCCCCCACGCGGGGCTGGCCCTGGGGCTGGACCGTGTCATTGCCATGATACTGGATACCCCTTCCATACGGGATGTGATCGCGTTCCCCAAAAACCGGAGGGCCTTCTGTCCCCTGACCGAGGCCCCGTCCACGGCTGATGGTGCGCAACTTGAGGAATTGGGGCTGAACGTTCCTTCAGGAAACGCTCCGGTGGAATCCGTGAAAGATGCCCGGACATCTGCCCATGACAGTACGGCCACCACGGGAAACGCATCATCTGAAATGATATCCGAAGAAGAGGTCCATCACGTAGCCGGACTGGCACGATTGGAACTTTCAGATCAGGAAACCGCATTTTTCCAAAAAGACCTCAATTCCATTCTGAACTACGTGGAAACCCTGAAAGATCTGAACACCGACCATGTCTCTCCCATGCGTCACGTTCTTGACATAAAAAACGTTTGGCGGGATGACCGGCCTGCCCCCCGGAAGGAAACGGCGCCTTTGCTTGAAAACGCCCCCATGAGAGAAGAAAACTACTACAAAGTACCCAAAATACTGGAAGGTTAGGATATTGGAACGTCAAACCACGCAACTGTGCGACCGAAACGCAATGGAACTGTCCGGAATGCTGAGACGGGGGGACGTCAGCGCGCGGGAAATCACCGAATCGGTGTTCAAAAGAATCGATGAGCGGGAAAAATCCATTAACGCCTTTGTCACCACAACCCGGGAAACTGCTTTCAAACAAGCCGATCTTGCCGACGAAAAATTCCGGCGGGGCGGTGACATTCCCCTTTTGACCGGCATTCCCGTTGCGGTCAAAGACATCCTGTGTACCAAAGGCATCAAAACCACCTGCGGATCCAGAATCCTTGAGGATTTTGTTCCCACCTATGATGCCACCGCCTTTCAAAGGATACTGGATGCCGGCGCCGTCTTGGTGGGAAAAACCAACATGGATGAATTCGGCATGGGGTCTTCCACGGAAAACAGTATCGCCGGTCCCACCCGAAACCCCAATGACCTTGATCGGGTGGCCGGGGGCTCCAGCGGCGGTTCTGCGGCAGCGGTTTCCTCCGGTGAAAGCATCCTCGCCCTGGGGACGGACACGGGGGGATCCGTTCGTCAACCGTCTGCCTTTTGTGGCGTCACCGGCATTAAGCCCACCTATGGCAGGGTTTCCCGCTACGGCCTGATCGCCTATGCCTCGTCACTGGATCAAATCGGAGCCATTGGAAAAACAGTGGTGGACTGCGCCATGATGCTGAATGTCATCTCCGGTCATGATCCACTGGATACCACCTCCGCCAATGTGGAAAAACCCGATTTTCTGAAAAGCCTCGGTCAGGATATCAACGGTGTTCAAATCGGCATTCCCGAAGAATTTTTCGCAGAAGGGCTGGACCCGGGAATCAGAGAGAAGATCCTTGAAGCCATTGCGCTTCTCGAAAAAAACGGGGCCGACGTCGTACCCATCAGTCTGCCCCACAGCCCCTATGCCATCGGCGCCTACTATCTCATCGCCACCGCTGAAGCGAGCAGCAACCTGGCGCGTTTTGATGGCGTAAAATATGGTTTCAGAAGTGCGGGGGATATCGCCGACTGCATGGAAATGTACCACAAAACCCGAACGGAAGGTTTCGGCATGGAGGTCAAACGACGCATCATGCTGGGGACTTATGTTCTCTCGGCCGGCTACTACGATGCCTATTACCTGAAAGCCCAGAAAGCCAGGACGCTGATCAAAGGGGATTTTGACGAGGCATTCAAAAAAGTGGACTGCATCATGACCCCGGTCACACCCTGTCTGCCCTTTGCCCTGGGTGAAAAAATGACCGACCCCCTGCAGATGTACCTGGTGGACATTTATACCGTTTCTCTTAATCTGGCGGGACTGCCCGGGATGAGCCTTCCCTGCGGTAAAATAGATCATCTGCCGGTGGGCCTTCAAATCGTGGGAAAACCCTTTGATGAAGAGATGGTCCTTCGGGTGGGGGCGGCCTATGAGCGGCTGGCCGTTGTTAGCCATTAGCTATTAAAGAATCAGGAAACACAACCATGGAATATGATGCTGTCATTTGCTTCGAAACACACGTCGAGCTGAAAACCGAAACCAAACTGTTCTGCAATTGCCGGGTGGCCTATGATATCCCTCCCAATACGGAGATCTGTCCGGTTTGCACCGGGCAGCCGGGGGCGCTCCCCGTTCTCAACAAAAAGGCCGTGGAATATGCCATTGCTGCAGGTGTAGCCCTGGATTGCACCATAAACCAGCGATCGCGGTTTGCCCGGAAAAGCTACTTCTATCCCGATCTGCCCAAGGGATATCAAATCTCACAGTATGAACTCCCATTTTCTGAAAACGGACACCTCGAAATCACGGGTGATGATGGAAAACCCTACCTTGTGGGCATCAAACGGATTCACCTGGAAGAAGATGCCGGGAAACTGGTGCACTCATCCGATTCCTTTGATGACGCCGACTACAGCCTGGTGGACTACAATCGAAGCAGCATACCACTGCTTGAGATTGTGGGAGACCATGAACGAAACCCCCTGCGCTCTATTCAGGAAGCCCGGGCGTACCTGGAAAAGTTACGGCAGATCCTCCGCTACATCGGCGTCAGTGACTGCAAAATGGAAAAGGGGCAGCTTCGGTGTGATGTGAACCTTTCAATTCGCCCCAAAGGGACCATGGCGTTCAGCAACCGAACCGAGGTCAAAAACATGTCCTCTTTTCGATTCATGATGGAAGCGCTCGAATACGAAATGAAGCGGCAGGCGGAAATCCTGGACTCCGGGGGCACCATTCAACAGGAAACGCTTCTCTTTGATGAAATAAAGCGCATCACCCGTCCCATGCGGAGCAAGGAAGACGCCCCCGATTACCGTTATTTCCCGGATCCCGATCTGTTGGAGGTCAACCTTGAAGACAAGTTTATCACCGACATTAAGAGTGCATTGCCCGAACTCCCCCACCAGAGGGTCAAGAAAATCATGGATGACTACGCCATTCCCAGGGACGATGCGCTGATCCTGACCCGGGAAAGGGCCGTCTCGGACTATTTCATCGCCTGCGTTTCCCATTCGGATGATCCCATAAAACTGAGCCACTGGATTATCAAAGAACTTTTCAAGCTTCTCAAAGAGGCATCCTCGCCCATTACGGAATGCCCGATCGAGCCAAGGAACTGCGCGGAATTGGTCAATCTCGTAAGCCGGGGGAAGGTGACGCCCGGAATCGGCAGAGAAATCCTGGAAGACATGTTTAAGACCGGGGAAAAACCGGAAGCGATCATCCACAAAAAGGGTCTGAAGCCCATTCATGATGAAGACCAGCTGGAAGCTTTTCTGGATGACGTAATGAATGAAAACCCCAAAGTGGTTTCTCAAATCAAGGAAGGGAATCTCAAACCCATTGATTTTTTGGTGGGCCAAGTCATGAGAAAGACCAGGGGCAAAGCCAATCCCAAATCAGTCATCAAGCTGATTCACCGCAAACTGGACGTGTAAAGGGGTTTTGGATGGGTATCCCCCGGTTATGAGGGCATCATCCTTCACTTGTGATTTAAGCCGGTAACGGATAGACTCCCCTGAGGCGTTCGAATGAGATGGCGTCGTAAAAGGTCCCATCTACTGCGTTGCAGTGATTTTTCACAATCTCAATATACGACATGTATGCTTACGATCCTAAAAAAACACTACGCTTTGTATCTGGAACTTTTTACAGATGCTATCTGTAATAGCTTCGTGATTTTTTTATGAAGCCGTCAAATGAGAGAGGGGGGGGCGAAACCATGGGAATGGATAATGTGATTTTTCTGGAGGTCATCGAATGGTTTGACGAGACCGGCAAGGAACTGGTTCACAGAATCCCTGAAAAAGGCTCGGGGGAAATCAAATTCGGGGCGCAGCTCACCGTGAGGGAGAGCCAAGCGGGCATCCTCTTTTACAAGGGCCGGGCATGCGATGCTTTCGGGCCCGGCCGCCACACCTTGAAAACCGCCAACATTCCCATTCTCACCAAAATCCTGTCCATCCCCTGGGCCATGACCAGCCCGCTTCGAGCGGAAGTTTACATGGTCAACATGAAGGTCTTTCCGAATCTTAAATGGGGCACCCGTGATCCGGTGGCTTTCAGGGATTCGGAACTGGGGCTCATCCGGCTTCGGGCGCACGGGGTGTTCAATATTCAGATCATTCAGCCGCTCCTGTTCATCAACACCATGGTGGGCACTATGGGACAGTTCACCACCGAACAGATCGAGGAATACCTGAAACGGGTTATTGTCTCCAGATTCAATGACCATCTGGGCGAACATCTGGACAGCCTATTCGACCTTCCCGGGAACTACGATAAACTCTCAGACGGGCTTCAGGAAGCCCTGAGGGCAGATCTCAGCCACTTTGGTCTGGGCCTGACCCACCTCTATATCACCTCTATTACACCCCCGCCCGAGGTGCAGGCAACCATCGACGACAAAAGCCGCCTGAATATCATTTCCGATCTGGACCGCCTGGTAAAAATGAAGGCCGCCATGGCCATGGAAAAAGCAGCCGCATCCCAGGGAGAAGCCGGCGCCGGGTTGGGCATGGGTATGGGATTCATGATGCCCGCCATGTTCGGCGACGCGTTCAGGCAAAAGGGGCAAACCGCACCGCCTGAGAACTTTTGCCCGGACTGCAAGAGATCCATTGCCAAAGATGCCAGATTCTGCCCCCACTGCGGTCACCAGCAACTGATTTTTGATCAGTGCGGAAATTGCGGCAAGAACCTGACCCCCAACACCCGGTTCTGCCCCAAATGCGGCCAGAGGGTCGATGAAAAACCGAAGGAAAAAATCTGCTCCCACTGCAAGGGAGAAAACCTGCCTGACGCCACATTCTGCAACCAATGTGGAGAAAGGCTTTAGTCCGCCGAGGTCGCAATGGGTTTTTGGGTCAAACAGGAATGTCCCCAATGCGGCGGACCGGTTGAACTGGACGAAACCGACCACATCCTTCAGTGCCCCTACTGTGATGTAAAGAGTTTTCTTTTCTCTGAGGAACCTTTCCGGTTTGTGCTTCCCCACAAAACCCCGAACGAAGAGATCCTGTATGTTCCCTACCTCCGATTTCGGGGCGTTGTTTATGCTTGCCAGGCTCGCAGGGTGAGCTATCGGATCACAGATATCACACGGCTGGCCGTTCCCATCAAGCGCTTCCCCATTTCCCTCGGGTTGAGACCGCAGGCCATGAAAATGCGTTTTATGAGCCAGGAAACCAGTGGGTCCTTCCTGAAATGCTTTCTCAAAACATCCGATATGCTGACCCAGGCCGAAAAGCAATCTTCAGCCGGCATTTCAGAAGAGATTTTCCACAGGGCCTATGTGGGTGAAGCCATAAACCTCATCTACCTGCCCCTTTACTTTGAGAAGGGCGCTCTAGTTGATGCCATCACCCACCGTCCCGTGGCAAAACTGCCAAAAGACCGGGGGAAATTTTCATCCATCACTGAAAACGCCCCCCCCTGGAAACTCACGTTTCTGGCAACACTTTGTCCCCAATGCGGATGGAACCTTGAAGGCCAGAGGGACAGTGTTGTTTTGACCTGCCCCAACTGTCAAACGGCCTGGGAAGCCCAGCGGGGGCGATTCATCCCCGTAGATTTTTGGGCGGTTGCAGGTGACGGTCCCGGTTTGACCTATCTCCCTTTCTGGAGGATGTCAGTCCGAACTGAGGGCATCACCATCAACTCCTTTGCCGATTTCATACGGGTTACAAACCAGCCGAGAGTGGTCCAAAAAGCATGGGAGCATCAGGGCATGGAATTCTGGGCGCCGGCTTTTAAAATCCGGCCAAAGCTTTTTCTGGCCATATCAAGGCGGCTGACCTTGTCGCAGGAGAATCCGGAGGGCAAAAAAGAATTCCCGAATGAAACGCGTCATCCGGTGACACTGCCCCTTCCTCGCCATCGAAGAGGAGCAGTGGCTGGACGTGATGGACACCAACATCAACGGCCCCTT
>JAFCZI010000263.1 GCA_019314425.1 Deltaproteobacteria bacterium
GGTGCAGCAGCTTTTTCCCGGCAGTTTTGAACAATACCTCCACCTTGTTGTCCGCAACGAATTTGGAAACGACCCCGAGGCCGAAGGCCGGGTGCTTGACCCGCTCCCCCTGGGAAAAAGGTTGCGATGAACTTTCCGAAGTGAGTGTTTTGGGGGGGGTGCTCCGCGCTGATTTTCCAGCGGCGCCGAATCTCGATGTTCTTCCCGACTCGTGTGAATAGACGTCAGAGGGCAGGGACGTGATAAAAGAGGACAGTCCTTCGCCGCAAACGGAATTGTAGTTGGTCCAGGCGGGCCGCTCCGATCCGGGGTACGAGATCATCAACTGATCCTTGGCTCGTGTGGTGGCCACATACATGAGCCGTCGTTCTTCTTCCAGGTCGAGGGGATTGTTGTAGGATCGGGCCGATGGAAATTTCCCTTCCATGACCCAGATAACAAAGACCACAGGCCATTCAAGCCCTTTGGCAGAGTGAACGGTGGACAGGGTCAGCTTTTGCTTTTCCGTTCCCTGGGTGATATCCTCCGTACTGCCTGGAGGGTCCAGAACCAGATCATCCAGAAAAGATCTGAGCTTTCCATAGCGCTCAGCCATTGTGATGAGCTGCGCTAACTCCTTTTCACGTCGCGGGTAATCGTCGTATCGTTCCCTGAGAATGGGAACATAGTAGGCCATAACCTGCTCAACCGCCTCAACGGGCGTCAGGTGTTGGGGCGAAAGCCGTTCAAGCAATGCTCCCAGAGGTTTAAGGCCGCTGTCCCTTTTTCCCCGTTTGGGCCATGTTGTCACCTCATGGGGGGCAATCCGGTTGTCCTTCATCCATTTGATGATGTTTTGACTTTTCCCCTGCCCGATGTTTTTGATGAGTCTGAGGATGCGAAGCCAACTGACGGTTTCGTCATGATTCACCATCACCCGCATGTGGGCCAGGAAATCCTTGATATGGGCGGACTCCAGAAATTTGAACCCGCCATGTTTTACATAGGGGATGTTGTGTCGGGTCAGTTCAGCTTCCAGTTCAAAGGAATGATAAGCCGCGCGGAAGAGAACGGCGAAGTTCTGAAGACCGACACCTTTCGCCATGGCGCGACGCAGATGACCGGAAATATAGGCGGCCTGCTCTTCTTCCGTATGGGTGTCGATTACCTTTGGCTTGTCGCCACCCTCCCGCTTCGTAAAAAGGCACTTGGTGTATTTTTCGTTCGCATGGTCCATCAAGGCGTTGGTGAGCGCCAGGATCGGTTGGGTGGACCGGTAATTCTGTTCCAGTTTGATGACCTTTGTTTTGGGAAAGATTTTTGGAAAGTCCAGCATGTTTCTGAAATTGGCGCCTCGAAAAGAGTATATGGATTGGGAATCGTCACCGACCGCCATCACGTTTTGATGGTCATGGGCCAGCCATTTTATGATGTCCGCCTGAATGCGGTTGGTATCCTGATATTCGTCTACCATCACATAAGCATATCTTTCGTTCAGTTCCTTTCTAATGGCGCTGTTTTCCACGAGAAGATTTCGAAAACAGATGATGAGGTCATCGTAGTCCATGAGTTGATGGGTTTTTTTATAATCGGCATAGAGGGTGCTCAGCATCTGTATGTGGGGCGCTACTTCCATGAATTGCCCGAATTCATTGAGCATGAGCGTTTCGACCGGTTGCTGTAGATTGGCGGCTTTACTGATGATATTGGCTAGGGTACCCCGTTTGGGAAACCTTGGCGGTTTTCGCTCCATTTTCAGGTCAGGGATCAGGGTGCGGAGGACTTCCTCCATGTCCGAGCGGTCCAGGATCGTGAAGTTGTTGGCGTAGCCCAAGGCGTTGGCGTGGGTTCTAAGCACTTTGAAGGCCAGGGCGTGAAATGTGCCGCCGGAAACGAATCGACATCTTTCGTCGGACAATTCCGATGCCCGGTCCAGCATTTCCTGAGCGCTTTTCCGGGTGAACGTCAGCAGAAGAATGGATTCGGGGGGAACACCGGATTCTACCAGGCGGGCCACGCGGTAAATCAAGGTTCGGGTTTTTCCGCTTCCCGCTCCTGCGATGACGAGGACGGGTCCCGAAAGGGTCATTACCGCTTCCAGCTGTTCAGTATTCAAAACATTTTCGTAATCAATTTTTCGGGTCAAAACGCGTTTCCTTTATTTGGATTGTGGTGGATGGATTAACCGGCAATGGTGCTTTTGTGCGGCGCCATCAAAAGAGGAGCATCAGCAGGAGACCCATGGCAATGATAATCAATGCAAAAAAAATGAAAACCGGCAGTAAGAACGCCACCATAACCCGGGTATAGGAAATGTGATGGATTTCATGAAGCCCGATAACCTGAATGACCAGTTTCCATACGGTCGCGATCCAACTGCCCACAAAGGGTATGATATTCCATGCCAGCGCCGCCTGGGAGTAGGCAACCACCCTGAAAGTGGATTGATATCCCCCTTTTCCGCCCCTTACCATCCTCAGCATCAAATGGAGAATACCGCTGTAAAAAAACATATTCAAGATGACCGCCAACGGGATTCTCACCATGAGGGTAAGGAATAACCAGATGCCGGTCAGGTGTCTGAAAACAGAATCGCCAAAAGGTAAAATCCCAAATGAAAACAATATGACAGGCCAGAAAAAAGCCAGCATATCTCCCAAACCGCCGACCAATAGACCGAAGGCGAGAGGCTCATTGAACCCGTCCGGGTAGTTCCGGGATCTGAAGAGAACACCCGGTTCAAAAAGCGCTTTCTTAAGGGTCAGAAAAATGCCATTCAAAAGTCCCAGGTCGTCTCTCTTCTCCCAGGGGATGCCATCCGTTTCGGCATCGGAATCGGGTGGCGATTTTAAAGTGTCCGATTCGAGCATTTCCGGCGGTTTTTCCCGTGGCCCAACGCCGGATTTTTCCCCTCGTGAGAGCGGGAACTTCTGATGACAGTGAGGGCAGACTGCCATTTTGGCGGCGGCGGGGATTTTTTTCTCAGAGAGTTTTTTTGAAAAGCTGCAGTAGGGACAGACCAGTAGAACGCTCACTCTTTCGCTCCTTTTTGCCCCTTCTGACGTTTTGAAAGCGCTTTTTTGTCGGACCAGCGTTTCAGACTGCCCAACAGTCCTCCCGAAGACGATCGATCCAGCACCTCGCTTCTCAGTTCAAATCCCTGTTCCGTTTTCAGTGCGGTCTGTAGACATCCTTTTCTGTCAGCGCATTTAAAGCATTCCGGCACGATTTCCCTGAGACCTTCATTACCCATTGGGAAAACATTGTTCAGTATCCCGAAGCAGTCTTTGCGGCTTTGAATCATGATGTTTGTGCCTTATTACCTAACCCGGATAAACCGGAAAAGTGCTTGAAATTCCTGAAATGTACTAAAAGATACCATTAGTGCGTTATCACCCGGTTTTCCGTTACAAAAAACAAGAAGTTCATTGACTGACCTCTTGGCTCAAGCGCCCGCAATATACACTATTCGTCCCAATGAATAAACCCTCATGTTAAAATCAAGGAAATGCCCCCTGACAATGGTCCCCTGAACACTGACATAATAGTCACATTCAATTTCGTTGACATGGGAAATGTGAAATTCTATGATTCAAATTATGGAAAGAATAAATAGGATATATCTGGTCCGGCATGGCCAGGTAAAAGGTTATGAAGAGGCGCCCATATATGGCCATACGGATGTGGGTTTGACGGAAACCGGTTTGCTTCAACTGGACAGGGTGGCCGAACGATTGCGTTTTGCCGAGCCCTGCGCCATTTATGCCAGCGATCTCACGCGTGCTATGACCGGTGCGCGTCAGATCGGTTGTTATCACAATGTGCCGGTTCGCTTTCTGCCGGCG
>JAFCZI010000264.1 GCA_019314425.1 Deltaproteobacteria bacterium
CCAGGACATCATTATGGTAAAGGGTGACATGCGTTTCGCTGCCGTCCTTGAATCCCAAATAGAGCCGCTGGCCGATAAACTTAACCGCGTTGTCTTCGTTCGATACATCGTCGAACAGTAGCCTCTGGATCATGATTGCCTCGCCTCATTGTTTGCAGAAACGAGATTATCCCATCCCCTCCGTGGTGTCAATTTATTTTTACATATTTATGTAATTTAAAAACTATATTAATCGGTTGGTATTTCGACTGTCCAACTTTAATTTGGAGAGGAGCTAACTACCTGAAAACACGGTTGGCCATGCCTCGCAACGGTCTAACCCTCAACGAGGTCTGGCCTATGACTACAGCGGAATATAATGCCGACAACCCATTTGCCGTTATCGTCGGGCAGGCCAAAGGTCGAAACAAGGCAGGAAAAACCAGTTACGTACTCTGTCACCAGCCCAAATCATTCGACTGGCGTATTCGCGGTGCGAGGGCGCATCCGCTCAAGCGGTTGCAGGATGTGAGCTTCGCTGATGTATGCAGGCGTCTGAATCAGATAATCCAGTTGGGATAAAGTCTTGGCAATCGAGGGGACACGGACTAGAAACGATTTTGTGTTAACCGATGGCTGCATTTAGCGGACATTGACTTTCGCTGAAGCCCAGTGGTATCAAAAACCAATGCCTGTCATAAATTCTTAAGTTATCTAAGGAGAAACCCATGTCATACGACCTTACCGAAGAACAGGAAATGCTCAAGGAAACCGTTGCCCGCATCGCCAAAGAACAGATTGCCCCCGGCGCCGCAGAGAGAGATGAAAAAGCCGAATTCCCCTGGGACATGGTGGAATTACTTCGAGAAAACGCGCTTTTCGGCGCGGACTACCCGGAAAAATTCGGGGGCTCCGAGATGGGGCTTTTCTCCCTGTGCCTGATCATCGAAGAGATCGCCAAGGTCTGCGCCTCCACCTCCGTGGTCCTTCTGGTTCATGAACTGGGCGCCATGCCCATCATGCTGGCCGGTAACGACGAACAAAAGGAACGATATTTCCCCAAACTGGCAACGGGTGAGAACCTCATCGCCTTCGGCCTCACGGAACCCAACGCCGGCTCCGATGTATCCGGTCTTAAGACCAAGGCCATCAGGGACAGCGACGACTATGTCATTAACGGGACCAAAAACATTCATCTCCCATACGGACGTGGCGGAGGTGGTCTGCATCGCCGCCAGGACCGATCCTTCCGTAGCGGGACCCAAAGGCACCGGCATACTTATTGTGGATAAAGGCACGCCCGGTTTCAGCATCGGCAAGCATGAAAACAAAATGGGCATTCGAGGATCCTCCACCGTGGAAATCATCCTGGAAGATGTCCGTGTGCCTGCCAAAAACATTCTGGGCGGTGAAACTTTGGGCTTTCCCATTCTCATGAAAACCCTTGATCTCACCCGTATCCCGGTGGCCGCCCAGGCCGTGGGCATTGCCCAGGGCGCTCTGGATTACGCCGTTAACTACACCAAGGAACGAACGCAATTCGGCAAACCCATTTTCTCTTTTCAGGGGCTCCAGTGGATGATGGCCGATATGACAACCCAGGTGGAAGCGGCCCGGCAGCTCACCTACAAAGCCGCCAGTGTTTTCGAGAAGTTCCCCAAAAATCTGGACCGCGTCCCCAAAGAAGCGGTTCGGCAGTCCGCCATGGCCAAACTTTTCGCCGGAGAAACCGCCATGAAGGTCACAACCGATTCGGTCCAGCTATTGGGCGGTTATGGCTAGGTCAAGGAATACCCGGTGGAACGAATGATGCGCGATGCCAAAATCACCCAGATTTATGAGGACACCAGCCAGATTCAAAAGGTAGTCATCGCCGCCACCCTGTAACTTTGACTTGGCGAGGGTTATGCGTCCAGAAATTGACGCTGCAAAGGGCCAACGCTTGATTTTTCTTCCTCAGCCCCTCTCCGGAAACCCTGCGGCCACAGACACGCTCATTTTCCTTATCATTTAACTAACTGAAATAATACTGAATTTATCCTTGGTTGTGCCTTACCGCAAACAAACCAACCATCACATGGCGCGAAATTTGCATTTGCCATGGGACGCAAGGTTGATGGTCCCGTAAAAAGTCACAAATCCATCTGTAGATGGCGTTGTAAAAAGTTCCATATACAAGGCGTAGTCAGGATCGTAGCATACAAGTCGTATGTTGAATAACGGAAGGGCGGGCACAAGACCCGCCCCTACGGGTAAACCCCGATTGGTTTCGTAGGGGCGGGTCTTGTGCCCGCCCTTGGGTGTCTGCCCCTTGTTTTCTGCAACGCAGTAGATGGGACTTTTTACGACGCCATCAAGGTTTGGGAGAAACTGAAAGGGAGGGATCGTATCCTTCAAATCCGGGGTGAGGCTGATGGCGGTATCTTCAATCAAGGGAGTGGAAACGGTTAACAGAGCAATGGCTACGCCCCCCTCGCTCCAAAAAACTGAATTTCTCCGCATATTCAACAAGCAGATTGCAAACCCGATCAATCCTACCCCTGCTGCTGTTTCCACACAGGAATTTCAGGCCGGGGATAAACCATCGATTAAGCCAGGGCATAAAAACTCGCAGGGACCCGAGCTTATTCCGATTGGGACCCTCACCAAGAGCGACTCTACCGTCTCGGAACTTTTGATTAAGCACCCGGCCTATGGAAAGGGCTGCTGGAACATCATTGCTTCCGGAATAAACCGCGCCAAGGCCTACACCACGATGCCGGATGGTTCCCACGTATATTTAAATCCGGAAACCCGTGAACTTACCTGGAACACGGACAGAGCGCCTGCGGCACGCGCGGCGAAGGCGGATTCACCCGATTTCCAGGCCAAACAGGTACCGTCGCGCAAACCCAATCCTTTTTCCGCCGAGCTGGTTAAAGCCGTCAAACCATACCTTGGAAAGCCCTACAAAGAAATGAATTGCTTTGAGCTGGTGGCTCAGGGGCTGGAAGGGGCTGGCATTCAATACTATGGCCGCGATGGCCTCGGGAATCGGCTTATGAAAATGGCAACGAAAGAAGGGCTGCCGAGCAATCACTATCTTACGGGTGAAGGGCTCATTGAAACTTCCGGTTCTCAAATTTACGCTAAATCCGTTCCAAAAATCCGGGATTCAAAGGCGGAGGCCCATAAAGTTTTTCAAGAGGTTAGACCTTTACTGCATGAAGGGCTGATCCTTTCATTTTCAACCCCTACCCGCGGACACACGGGAATCGTCTCCCAGAGAGACCGGAACTGGACTTATATCAACTCAGGACACATGGACCATCGTATTGAGGGCAGAACTTCAAAAAGCGTGGGCGAAGAGGTCCTGATCTCGGAGATCAGAAACTGGTTCCGGCTTGCAGCCAACAGGAGAGAATCGCTTCAAATTACCGTAGGCCGGCTGGATGAAGACAAGCTCAGGACAAGTCTCAAGGGGTAAACACCCCATCCCGGAATTCCCCTATCAACTTCTCACCATTCGGCAGGGTCAACATTCCTCGGCCATCTCGTTTCCCATCCTTCCATTCACCCAAATATTTTAAACCATCTGCGGCGGTAAAAAAACCTTGTCCGGTTTGCTTGCCCTCCTTCCATTCACCTTTATATTTTGAACCATCGGGATAGGTCAACGTCCCTTGTCCATTTCGTTTCCCATCCTTCCATTCACCGCTATATTTTGAACCATCGGGATAGGCCAAAATCCCGTGTCCATTTCGTTTCCCATCCTTCCATTCACCGTCATATCGGCTACCGTCAGGATGGGAATAGCACCCTACATCTTTCTTACCACCTTTCCATTGACCATCATATTTTGAAC
>JAFCZI010000265.1 GCA_019314425.1 Deltaproteobacteria bacterium
TGTAATTTCTTTATTTTGGCGATGTTCCCTTACTTTTTGTTTGGGGTTGTGACCGTCATGTGATTACTCACCCCATCATCAACGCATGGTGAAAATGAGGTGGAAAGTGGCGAGGTCTCGACAAACGCTCATCCGCAACCGTAATAAACTCAAACCATACACGCAATAAAATTGACCAGGAAAGGGTTCTAAATGGAAAAAAAAGCTGAACAATTAAGAAATGCTGCGCTCATAGCCCATGGGGGCTCCGGTAAAACATCCCTGGCGGAGGCAATGCTGTTTAACGGGAAAGCCACAACGCGGCTTTGCAAGGTAGATGACGGCAGTTCCAACCTTGATGTTGAACCGGAAGAAATCAAGCGAAAATCGACCCTGACCACCGCATTTCACCATTGCTCCTGGAAAAAACATACCATCAATATCATCGACACCCCGGGGGATGATAATTTCCTTTCCGATGCTAAATTTTCGCTGCAGGCCGCTGATGGTTCAGTGGTCTTAATTGACGCTACCGCAGGCGTTAAGGTGGGCACTGAGAAGGTTTGGGCCTTTGCTGAGGAGCAGAACCTCCCCAAAATCATTTTTATCAATAGAATGGACCGTGAACGGGCGGATTTCTTTCAGATACTGGAGGCCATCAGCCAGGTCTTTGAGATCAAGACCACCCCCGTAAATATCCCCATCGGAGAAGAGGACCGCTTTTCGGGCGTGGTGGACCTGGTTAAACAAAAAGCCTACGTCTACAATAAAGACGGCAGCGGCACTTTCGACACCACCGACATTCCCGACGACCTGAAAGACACTGCCGATGAATGGCGCGAAATGATGATTGAAAACGTGGTGGAAGTGGATGACGACCTCATGGAAAAATACCTTGAAGGGGAAGAGCTTTCCGATAAGGAAATTGAAGACACCCTGATTAAAGGCATTAAATCCGGAATGATCACGCCGGTTTTATGCGGTTCTGCGGTGCTCAACATGGGCGTCCCTCAGCTGATGGACCTGGTGGTGAACGGGTTTCCCGCCCCTATTGAAAGAGCGCCGAAAAAAGGGGTCGTGCCGGGGACCGATGAAGAAGCGGAACGGGCGCCATCCGTCGACGCGCCTTTTTCCGCCCTTGTTTTCAAAACCGTTGCAGATCCCTTTGCCGGAAAGCTGACCCTGGCCAGGGTTTTCTCCGGCACCCTTTCGTCAGATTCCACCGTGTATAACGCCACCCAGGATGTTAAGGAAAAAATCGGCCAGCTCCTGATCCTTGAAGGGAAAAAGCAACAGCCCGTTGAAGCGGCTGGCCCTGGCGATATTGTTGCCATAGCCAAGCTCAAAGAAACCGTCACCGGAGATACCCTTTGCGCTGTCGGTGATCCCATCATCTACAAACCCACCGAAGGATTGCCCTCGGTCATATCGTACGCAGTGGAGGCAAAGGTCAAAGGGAGTGAGGACAAAGTCTTCAGTTCATTTGCCAAGCTTCTCGAAGAAGACCCGACACTCAAACTGGCCCGGGATCAATCGACAGGGGAAGTCATCCTGTCCGGTACGGGGCAGATCCATCTGGAAATCGCATGCGAAAAACTGAATCGAAAATTTGGTGTGGAAGTGAACCTGAACCCGGTGAAAGTACCTTATCGGGAAACGATCAAAAAATCAGTTAAAGGGGTGGTTTACCGTCACAAGAAACAATCGGGCGGACGCGGGCAGTTTGCGGAAGTCCATTTCGATGTCACCCCGCTAAAACTGGACTCCGGATTTGAGTTCATGGAAGATCTGAGCGGCATGAACGTTCCCCGAAATTTCGTACCCGCCGTGGAAAAAGGTCTCGTGGAATCCCTGGACAGTGGCGCGGTTGCCGGTTACCCGGTTGTGGACCTGAAGGTTCGGTTTTACGATGGCAAGGCCCATGACGTGGACTCCTCGGAAATGGCGTTCAAGATAGCCGCCCGGATGTGCCTTAAGAAAGCCATGCAAGAGGCCAATCCCATTCTGCTTGAGCCCATCATGAAAATGGAAATTACCGTTCCCGAAGAAGTCATGGGCGATGTCATGGGCGATCTGAACGGACGTCGCGGCAAGGTTATGGGTATGGACTCAGAGGGAAAATACCAGGTCATCAAAGCCCAGGTCCCCATGTCCGAAGTCTTGAGATATGCTTTGGACCTCAATTCCATTACCGGCGGCAGGGGAACATTTTTAATGGAGCAGTCTCATTACGAAGAACTGCCGGCCCAGCTGGCGGAAAAAGTCGTTGCCGCAGCACAGGTTGAAGAGTAAAGGGCCAATAATGGAGAACAAGATCAGAGCGGGCGTTCTCACCATCAGCACCAAGGGGGCGGCAGGTCTCAGAGATGATGAAAGTGGGGAAACGGTCCAGCGTATGCTGGAGGACCAGGGGATAGCGGTGGTTCGACGACACATCGTTCCGGATCAGCTTCAAGAAATTGCAGATACCCTCATCGCCTGGGTAGACGAAGACAACCTGCCCCTCATCGTGACATCCGGGGGCACCGGTCTGAGCCCCAGCGATGTGACCCCCCAGGCCATGGAAACGGTGATTGATTACCCGGTGCCCGGTATGGCCGAGGCCATGCGGGCTGAAAGCCTGAAAAAAACCGACCATGCCATGATTTCCAGGGCCATGGTCGGAGTTCGGAAAGCCTCTCTTATCATTAACCTCCCGGGAAGCCCCAGAGGCGCCGGCGAAAACCTTTCGGTGATTTTGCCGGCCCTGGGTCACAGTCTTGCTAAATTGGGCGGAGATACTTCGGATTGCGCTTCCCGATAATGATGAGGGGGGGGGGACGTCCCCATGTTGCTCAGCGGCATGACGAGTAATTCCCTGAACCATCCGGGAAGTTTGGCGTAGACCTTTACCGCTTCGTTAGGAACGTAGACGAAATAACTTTCACAAGTAGGCGCATAGGTTTGGGTCAGGTTTGTTCGATCTGAAATCACAAAAGTTGAAGGAATAGCGAGCTATTTTTATATTTTTGTGATTTCAGATCGGGCAAAAATGGCCTGAAACTATGATGCATAGTTGGGGAAGTTATTTTGGCCACGTTCCTTAGCTTCCAAATCCTCAGGGAATCTCCGCTCGACGCCGGAAAAGTCATAAACAACAGAGCCAGCTTCAAAACGCCCCCTTTTGCCCGATCTCTGCATCAAGCTCACCCGTTCTTAATAAAAGTAAATATTCGGCTTACAATGTAAATGTTTGGCCAGTGCTTCATATTCGTCTATTTTGGACTGCGTAGCATTCTAATGCTATGTGAGCAGGCCAAAATAGGCGAAGATGGGGGTTCTAGCCGAATATTTACGAAATTCCTATACTTTAAAGTTAATACCGAAAAGAAAAGAGCCCTTTTCCGGAAAGCTAGCTGCACAACAAATGCACAACGGAAAAGAGCTCTTAACAGTGGCTAAAACTACAATATAAAATGGTGCCGAAGGCGGGACTTGAACCCGCACGGGCATAGCCCACTACCCCCTCAAGATAGCGTGTCTACCAGGTTCCACCACTTCGGCACAATAAACCCTGACTACTTCTTTTCTTGCGTATTGTCGTTTACCGGCGATGCCGTTTCGGGAGCTTCAGAGGTTTGCTCAACCGGATGAACGTCCTGCATAATGGAAGTATTGGCACCCCTTCCAATAAAAATTGAAAGCCCCAGAGAGGTCAACATAAAAATGATCGCAATAGCGGTGGTGACTTTATGCAACAAAGAGGTAGCACCACTGCTGCCGAAAACCGTCTGGCTCGATCCCCCGAAAGCAGCGCCCATTCCAGCACCTTTTCCTTTCTGAAGAAGAACGATTAAAATAAG
>JAFCZI010000045.1 GCA_019314425.1 Deltaproteobacteria bacterium
TTCATAACGTCTTCAATAACATCGGGGCTGGTGATATCCCAGTTTTTTCCCCGCAGGGAAGGAATCTGCAGAACATCATTGAATAGCGTCGTTACATCTGTTTCACCCAGCCCTGTTCTGCGAATAAATCCCAGGCACATTTTAAGGATGCAGGGAACACAGTCTGGTCCTATTTTCATTCTTGAAGCTCCTGTTGGTGGTTTGAAGAGGGCTGGATTGTGCTTTATTAAACAACTTTACAGTCATATTCCAGGAATTTGGGATCATCGGACATCAGGTGCAGTCTGTTGACGATGGACTGCGCTATGATCATCCGGTCAAAAGGGTCCTTATGGTGAAGTGGCAATTGACCCAGCAACATGGCGTGAGCGCCTGAAAAATTCAGGACCTCAATTCTCATTTTTTTTGCCATTTCAAGCGGGTCAAAATTGACAAGAATTTTTCCGATGGAATGTTTAATCATCAACTCCGCGATGCTCATGGCGCTTAGAAAAATCTCATTTGCCGGAGTCTCCAGTTCATAATGCCTTTTGTCATTGAGTTTTTCAGGAGAAGACAGCATCCATAAAAAAATATGGGTATCGATCAGCATTTTCATGGATGATCACCATAGAACATCGCATTGATTTCCGCATCCTCATCCATGAAATCATCAGGGATGTCAATTTGCCCCGCCAGCAATCCAAGCTTACGCTTTTCCTTAGGCTTGTGCGGTACCAATTCCACAAGCGGCAGGTTGTTTTTGGCAATGATCACCTCTTCGCCGTGATAAGCCATATCAATCAGTTTGGAAAGGTTTGTTTTCGCTTCGGATACGTTGATAATCATGGCATCTTCCTCAATTTTGAATACTTTGAAAACCAAGTATATCCATTCAGACCAAGTGGGTCAAGTTTTATCGCATGCAGAGGTGGTGGAAGTGCTTGAAAGGAACTGGATACCATGATAAAAGCATGCCGTTTTGGCTGTATTCGCAAAAAGACAACCCATGGGAGTCAAAATGCCCTTTTATGAGTTTGAAAAGAAACGTCCTGTAGTCGACACAAAGGCTTTTGTGCATCCGGATGCCGTATTGATCGGCGATGTGACAGTGGCTGAAACATGCTATGTGGGCGCGGGGGCCGTATTGCGGGGCGATATCGGATACATCAGGATCGGAAAAGGTTCCAATGTTCAGGAAAACTGCGTGTTCCATTCATTCCCCGAAAAATCGGTTATTCTCCATCCCAACGCCCATGTGGGCCACGGTGCTATTCTGCACGGGTGCGAGATCGGTTCTTACGTTTTGGTTGGCATGGGCGCCATTGTTGCCGATGGTGTCAAAATCAACCCGGAGTGTATGATCGGCGCCGGGAGCTTTGTGCCTTTTGGAAGTGAAATCCCATCCCGCAGTGTGGTCGTGGGATCACCGGCGGCTGTTGTGAAAGCGTTAAGCCCTGCTCAATTGGAACAGATCAAAAAGGGGCTAGCCATTTACCAGGATTTGACCCGGCGCTATTTGAAGTCTTTTTCACTGACCGGCGTGTCAATCGCCGGACAGAAAATCTCAGGAGTTGCATCTTGAAAACCGTTATTTATCACAGCACCAACAACAAAAAAGAGCGTGTGAATTTCGAGACGGCCCTCATGAACGGTCTGGCTTCCCATTACGGTCTTTACATGATTTCCGGAAACGATATTCCCCGATTGTCTCCAGAAACCCTGAAATCCATGAAGGGTAAGTCCTATGCGCAGATCGCCTTTGCGGTTCTAAACCCGTTTCTGGGCGCCGAAGTGGAAGAGAAAGACCTGCGGGCTATGCTGGACGACGCTTATGATGACCGGGTTATTCCAACCACCCTGCAACATCTGACGGGACGGACCCACATTATGTGGCTTACGCGCGGGCCTACCTATTCCTTCAAGGATTATGCGGCCCGGTTTTTCGGGCGAATGCTCAATTATTTTCTGAAGCAATCCGGCAAAAAGCGCATTGTTGCCGTTGCCACCAGCGGCGATACCGGGGGCGCCGTGGCCGATGCCCTGCATGGGCTGGAGAGTGTTGACAACCTCGTGTTTTTCCCCAAAGGATCCGTTACCGAACGTCAGCGGCGACAGATGACTACCCTGGGGGATAACATATACGCTTTTGAGGTGAACGGGGATTTCGATGTATGCCAGGCGCTGGCCAAACGGCTCCTGGGCGACAAGCCCTTCGCGAAAGACCTGTTCGATGATGCGGATCGCTTCACTTCCGCCAACAGCATCAGCGTGGGTCGCCTTCTGCCCCAATCGGTGTACCCGTTTTTTGCCTATTCACGGGTGGCGGAATATGATGAACCCATGATTGCCAGCGTCCCTTCCGGGAATTTCGGCGATATGATGGGGACGGTGCTGGCTCGGGAAATGGGTCTTCCCATTGAACGGATCATTTGCGGCGTGAACGAAAATGATGAATTCCCGCAATTTCTTGACACGGACGTCTACCGGGTGAAACCGTCGCGGAAATCCCCTTCTTCGGCCATGATTGTCTCCAATCCCAGCAATTTTGCCAGACTCGTCGACCTTTACGGAGGTCATGTTTACGATGAACGGGATGCGTCGGGTCAGGTGATTCAGGAAGGGGTCATGGATGCGCCGCCAGATCTGAACGCTATGCAAAAGGACTTCTGGTCGATCAGCGTCTCCAATCCCGACCATTACACCGCCATTCGCGAGGTTTACGAACAGTACGGTATTATGATGGAACCCCACGGCGCCGTCGGCTGGCGGGCCCTGGATACGTTTCTCGGGGGTAGACACGATCGGCTGGCGGTGATTTACGAAACGGCTGATCCGGGAAAGTTTCCCGATGAGGTGAAAAAGGCCATCGCTGTTGTGCCCGGTGTGCCGGAGAGGATTGCAACGCAGGCAACGCTTCCCGAACGGATTTACACCATTGACGATCCCCCCTTCACCCGGGAAGACGGGTCTCTCACCATGAGTGAATCCCAGTATAACACCGTAAAGAGAATTATAACGGACAGTATTTTAAAGGACTGAGGGAACTTCCAAAAAATAATCTATGCATCCTGCTTGCCCTTTTGCCCGGCTTCTACGTTGTGATAACAGGCACATAGCTCACTATGCACCTGTCATCACGCCTTGAAGACGAACAAAAGTCCTGCACGATATACGTATATTATTTTCTTCCAGTTCCCTGATGCCAGGGTCCGGGGGTTCAAACCCGGCGGATCAATGATGAGGCCGAGATGCTTTCCCTTCAGCCATGAGGTGGTAGATGCTCGAATAAAATCGCTCCAGATGAAGCGGCCTTGGGATGACCAGGTCTGCTCCGGGGGGAGGGGGGAGTTCCGCGTCATCGTCGTTTGAAACATCGAACAGGGCGATGGGTAAATCCGGGTGGGTATGACGAATTTTCCGAATGAGCCATGCGGTTTTTTCCGGGCTTTTGCTTTGATTTATCAGCATAAGATCAAACGGGCCACTCTTCAAGGCTTTGAAACATTCACCATGGCTGTCAACGCGGGTGATGTGAAGGGATTTGCCCGACAGAAAATGGCGAAGCAAATCGATCAGGATGTTTTGCCCCCCGATGAGCAGAATTCGCGCGTCTTTGATGGCCCTCTTTTTGGGTTGATCGTCTGTTTTAAACGGGTTATGTCCCAGCGGCAGTTTAACATGAAAGGTCGCCCCCCCCGCGTCATGGCGCGTTACCGCTATTTTTCCACCGTGCCTTTCGATGACCGCACGGGCCAGGCTCAGTCCCAGGCCTTTGTGCCCGTCTCCCTTGGTGGTGAAAAAGGGGTCAAAGATGTTGTCCGCCACGTTTTTATGAATGCCGGTTCCGTTCTCCTGCACATAAATGTTGATTAGCCCGGGCTTTTCATCGACCGTCAGGTAGATTTCCCCTTCAGATTCAATTGCCTCCACAGCGTTGGCGATGAGGCTCATAAAGGCATTGTGTAAATCCTTCCGGCACCCATGTATGGGCGATGAGGCATTGAGAGAGGTCTTGAAGCGGATTTGATTCTCAGGATTATGGCCTTGCCCATAACGGATCCCATTTGCGGAACAATACTCTGCCACCGATGCTTCAATCGTTTCATTTAAATTCAGGGGGGATATCTCGGAGGGCTGGTAGGCTTTCTTCGCGTAATTGTTCAACATTTCCGAAAGGGGGTTCCCGGGTTTGTCGACGATTTCCCATTCCCGCGCAAAAGCCCCGGACATCCTTTGAAGCGCCTCAAACTTTCGGGTTTCCAGAATGGCTTTTTCCCGTTCTATCTTTCGTTCTATTTCGATCAGGTTTAACAGCAATGCATTTCGACCCTCGTAGCGGGTTTTTTTAATGTGCACGGCACAATAAATTGATCGGCCTTCACTGTTTTTGAAGCGTAACGTATCGGGGGTTTGGGTTCCGGTTTTTTCCCGGATAAACGCATGGATGGATTGCATGTCCTCTTGATCAAAGATATCCAACAGACTTTTTCCGGCAAGTTCTCCTAAGCTGTATCCCAGCCAACCACAGGCCGCCTTATTGGCATAGACAATGGTTTCCTGCTGCAGAAGAACAAGCCCCCCCGGTACATGGGCCATCAATTCCCAGGTTTTTTCCAGGTCCTTCTTTAAACGCGCGGTCTCCTTTCGGAGGGCCACAATTTTTTCTTTCAGCCCACTGTTTTCTTCTCTGAGGTTGTGGGCCCAGCTACGCGCCTTTTTTTTCTGCACGGTTTTCATCTCGGTTGCTGTTGAATTTTTGAGATTTCTTGAAACATACTTGATGATTTTCGAGATATACCGTATCATATTTTGTTTCGATCTTGCAACGGATTCATGTTTAAGCTAATGGTATTGTGGCACGCCCCGGGGAGAAAAACACGTGACATCACCCTTTGTTCACCTTCATGTTCATACGGAATACAGCCTGTTGGATGGGGCCATTCGAATCGATCGAATGTTGGAAAAAACCAAGGCCCAGGGAATGGATTCCGTGGCCATCACCGATCATGGGAACATGTTCGGCGTGGTTGATTTCTTTGACCGGGCAACCAAAGCCGGCATCAAACCCATTATCGGATGTGAAGTTTACGTGGCGCCGGGAGATCGGAAGGATCGTTCACCGGCGCCCAATGGCCGCTCCTATGCCTACCACCTGGTTTTGCTGGTTATGAATGACCAAGGGTATAAGAACCTGAGCACCCTGGTGACTTTGGGCCATCTGGAAGGATTCTATTATCGTCCGCGGGTCGATATGGCCCTTTTGAAAGAATACAATCAGGGGCTCATCGCCCTTTCAGCCTGCCTTGCCGGGAATATCCCCTACCTCATCAATGTGGGCCGGATGGAAGCCGCCAAGGAAAAAACCATTGAAATGGCGTCCATCTTTGATCAGGACCGGTTTTTTCTGGAAGTCCAGGCCAACAAAATGGTGGAACAGCAAAAGGTGAACCGCGGTCTCAGCGAGCTTTCCAAAGATCTGTCAATCCCCATGGTGGCCACCAATGACTGCCATTATCTGAACCGCGAAGATGCCGAAGCCCATGACGTCCTGCTCTGTATTCAGACGGGAAAAAGTGTCGACGAGGAAAAACGCCTTAGATTTGCTTCAGACGAATTTTATTTTAAAACCAGGGCTGAAATGGAAGAGGCGCTTCCGGACTACACCGAAGCCCTGAACAACACCACCCATGTGGCGGAGTTGTGCCAATATGAAATGCGGTTTGGCGAGTACAAATTTCCGGTGTTCCAGGTGCCGGGAAATCAAAGCCTGGATGACATGTTGATCGAAGCGGCTCGGGAAGGACTCAAAAAACGGTTGGCCCGGAAAGAAGACGATGAAGGCCCTATCAGCCCGGAGGTAGCACGCGAGTACGAGGAACGGCTGGAATACGAGCTCAAAATTATCCTGAAAATGGGTTTTGCCGGGTATTTCCTGATTGTGGCCGATTTTATTGATTATGCCCTGAATCACGACATCGCCGTGGGTCCCGGACGGGGGTCTGCCGCCGGTTCACTGGTGGCGTTCTGCCTGAATATCACCAATATCGAGCCCATCAAATACGGGCTTATTTTCGAACGCTTTCTCAACCCCGCGCGAATCAGTATGCCCGATATTGATATTGATTTCTGCATCCATGGCAGGGATCAGGTGATTCAGTATGTGGCGGACAAATACGGGCGAAACAGTGTCAGCCAGATCATCACCTTCGGCACCATGAAGGCCCGGGGCGTGATACGGGATGTGGGCCGAACCCTCAATGTGCCCTTAAGCGAGGTGGACCGGATCGCTAAACTGGTGCCTGAGGGTCCCGGGGTTACGCTGGACAGGGCGATCCGGGAAGAGCCGGAACTCAAAAGGCTCGAAAATTCCCCGGGAACCCCGAAGAAACTATTGAGCATCGCCCGTTCCCTCGAGGGGCTGGCCCGGCACGCATCCACCCACGCGTGCGGGGTGGTCATTTCCGATCGACCGCTGACGGAGTATTTGCCCCTTTATAAAGGGTCCAAGGGCGAGATCATGGCTCAGTTTACCATGGACAAGGTGGAACAACTGGGGTTGATCAAGTTCGATTTCCTGGGCCTTAAGACCCTGACGGTCCTCAAAGAGGCCCTTCGGCTCATTGAAGCGTCCACCGGTCTGAAAATTGATCTGGACCGCATCTCCATGGAAGACAAAGGCGCCTACCAGTTGTGCGCGGATGGAAAAACAACCGGTGTGTTCCAGTTGGAAAGCTCGGGCATGAAAGAGGTTTTGCGGAAGCTCACCCCCGAAATTTTTGAGGACATCATCGCCCTGGTGGCCCTTTACCGGCCGGGGCCTCTCGGCAGCAATATGGTGGATGATTTTATCAACGGAAAGCATGGCAAAATCAAGGTTTCCTATTTCCTGCCGCAGCTTGAGCCCATTTTGAAGGAGACCTACGGGGTTATTTTATACCAGGAACAGGTGATGAAAATTGCCCAGGTGTTGGCCCGATACACCATGGCCGAAGCCGATGAATTAAGAAAGGCGGTGGGAAAGAAAAAACCCGAGGTTATGGCCAGGCATCGGGCCCGGTTTATCGATGGTTCCAGAGAAAACAACGTCAAGGCTGAAATGGCGGAAAAACTGTTCGGGTTGATCGAAAAGTTCGGCGGGTACGGGTTCAACAAATCCCATTCCGCCGCCTATGCCATGATTGCGTACCAGACCGCCTATCTCAAGGCCCACTATCCGGTACAGTTCATGTGTGCCCTCCTGACCCAGGATATGGGAAGCCAGGACAAAACCATCAAAAATATCGCGGAGTGCCGCACCATGGGCATCCGTATCCTGCCGCCGGATGTAAACGAGAGTCAGGCGGATTTTTCGGTGGTGGAAGACCAGATCCGGTTCGGACTGGCTGCGGTCAAGAACGTAGGGTTAAAAGCCGTGGAACTGGTGATTGCAGAACGAGACGCCCATGGGCATTTCGGTGGTTTGTTGGATTTCTGTCGTCGAATGGAAGGGCGCAAGGTCAACCGAAGGGTCCTGGAGGGCCTGATTCAATGCGGGGCATTCGATTTTACCAAAGCCTTTCGTTCCAGGCTTTTTGAGGCGCTGGATGATGCCCTTCGACTTTGTGGCGCCAGGCATGACCCCAATCAGCTCAACATGTTCGGCTCCCTCGATCTGGGAGAGGGGGAGGTCGGTGGATTGCTCGAGTTGCCGGATCTGCCGGAATGGGACGAAAAAGAAAAACTCAGGCGGGAGAAGGAGGCCCTGGGGTTTTACATTACAGGCCATCCCCTGGAGGGTTTTCATAAGGCTATTAAACGGTTTTCCACGTGTTTGGTGCATGACCTTCCCACGCAGAAGGATAAGGATCAGGTGAAACTGGCAGGCGTGGTGGAGAGCCTCAAACTCAAGCGGACCAAACGGGGAGACAAAATGGCCATCATGCAACTCGAAGATTTGACCGGTTCCACGGAAGTGGTTGTATTCCCCGATGTATTTTCTGAGGCGGCGCCGCTTTTAAAGGGTGACGAGCCGTTGCTGGTTTCGGGAACCGTTGAAATCGGCGACAGCTCCGCAAAAGTGATTGCCAAAGAAATTAAATCGCTCCATGGGCTTGAGCTGAAAGCTGCCAGGGCGGTGATCATTTCCCTGGAAAAGGAGGGGCCTTCAAAAGAGGCTTTGGAGGACTTGAAGGATACAGTCTTCAAGTATCCCGGAGATTGTAAACTCATGTTCAGGGTGGGGGCGAATAATCCGGTTACGATTTCCACCCATTTCCGGTACAGTGTTCTACCGTGCCCTCAGTTTTTTGAGGAAGTGGAAAGCCTTCTTGGCGGGGGGGTCTGCGAGGTGGTTTCTTGAAATGCTGTTACCAAAATCGGTGCTCAAAAGGCGCCGCTATAAACCCCATGCGACTGTTGGTCATGGGTGTGAGTTTGCTGGTGGCGACGCCGCATTTTTTTGGATGGGAGGGACTGAAAATGGCAAATGCTTCTGAAATCGTCACCCGTCAGGCCCATGGTTCCGGACGGTGGTTCCCTGGAAACAGGCAGGAATTGAAGGAAACGATTGAATCTTACATGGAAAACGCAGTACAGACAAGGCATGCCTTGTCTGTACAGTCCGTTGAAGGCCGGATTGTGGCGGCCATTGCCTCCCATGCCGGGTACGTTTATTCCGGGAAAGTGGCCGGTTTTACGTTTCGGGCCATCCAGGATAACGCCCGGAAAGTGGGACCGCCGGAAACGGTGGTTGTGCTGGGGTTCAGCCATTCCGGCGGGTTTCCCGGTGTGGCCCTTATGGATGGCGACTTTATTGAAACGCCGTTGGGGAAGGGAGCGCTGGATACGGAAGCAGCGGAAATACTGGCGGCGGCTGGCCCCCGAATATTTTTTAATTATGGACCTCACCGGGGGGAACATTCCGCAGAAAACGAAATTCCTTTTGTCCAGGTCGCATTGCCGGGCACAAAAATGGTGGTGGCACTCATGGGGGATCACGACCCCGAAACCCTCGATGCCCTGGTGGGGGCGCTGGATGTCCTTTCCGGAAAGAAGCGCCTGCTGGTGATCGCCAGTACGGACATGCTGCATGATGCCAGTTACGACAGGGTCACGAAAACAGACGCGAAGACCCTCGAAAAGCTGCAGGCAATGGATTATGAGGGGCTAAAAAAGGGATGGGGATATGATAAACAGATCCTCTGCGGCATCGGACCGGTTCTGGTCGTCATGAAGTTTGCCAGGGGCAAAGGGGTGAAAAAAGGGTCGGTGCTTTATTACTGCAACAGTGGGGATGACTTTCCGGAAAGCCGTGGTCGCTGGGTGGTGGGGTATGGGTCTGTTGTTTTTGCGGTGGATGAAAATGCCAGGAAATGATGGTTCTTATGTCTTACGCAAAGGCGCGAAGACGCAAAGGTTTTCTAAGGAGGTTCAATCTGCTTTTCTTGACGTTCTTTGCGGCTTTGCGTGAGACTTTAAAGAAGTCGCGTCAACTGGAAACGAAGTGATCTAAAATACCCGCTGCCCCATACATCTTGTTTTCCGCCTGCTGCCAGACGATGGACCGGGGGCCTTCGATAACCTCATTGGTGATTTCCAGGCCCCTGTGGGCCGGAAGGCAATGCATCACGTGGGCATCTTTCGCCGCCACTTTCAGGAGATCTCCATTGATCTGGTAGCCCTGGAAAATCTCAAGTTTTGTTTTTTCTTCCTCTTCTTCGCCCATGCTGACCCACACATCCGTATAAAGGATATGGGCGCCGACGGATGCTTTCTCGGGGCTTTCAAGAATGGCCAGTTGCGAGCCGGTCCGTGCAGCGATACGCTCGGCCTTGGCAAAGATCTCCGGGTCGGGGCGATAGCTTTTTGGGCAGGCCACAGTCATATGCATGCCGGCCAGAGCGCAAATCATCAGCAATGAATGGCACACGTTGTTGCCGTCGCCGATGTAAGCCAGCTTCAGTCCCTTCACTTGCCCCTTCACTTCAAGAACCGTGAAAATATCGCAGACGGCCTGGGTGGGATGGACCACGTCGCTCAGGCCGTTGATGACCGGTATGCCGGAATATCGGGAAAGGTCTTCAACAGTCTGTTGCTCAAAGACCCTGGCCACCAGAGCATCCAGATAGCTGCCGAACATGCGGCCCGTGTCCTCAATGGGCTCCCCCCTGTTGATTTGAAGATCCGCCACCGGCAGGTAAATGGCGGAACCGCCCAGTCTGAGAATCGCCGATTCAAAACTGGTTCGGGTGCGGGTGGAGGGCTTTTCAAAAAGGATGCCGATCACTTTGTTTCGAAGCACATCAAGGGGTTTGCCTTGTTTCATGTCATGCTTTAAAACCTTGATCCGGTCAAAGATTTCAAAGAGTTGCTCGGATGAAAGTTCCTGTTCCGTGAGGAATGAGCCTGCCATTTCAATGCTCCATTTCAGTGTCAAAAAAAGACTCAGCTATTACCAAAACGGGGGGGGCAAGTCAAGGAATTTCTCGTTTTATGAACGGTTGCAGGGTGCAGTTGTCAGGGTGCAGAAAATCCCCCTGGTTTCCATGCGCCAGCGTGGGAACCCTTAATCGCGAGTTAATACTTCCCTCTATCAGATGTGTTTGTTAGGCATAAAGGGCATTTTTGAGGAAGGCAAACCCCTGGATCAAAAGCGCTGCGTCATCAGTTTTGATGCGCTGGGCGGTACCATCATCCACTTGGAATTGTTTCAAAAACGGGGTTTCAAATACAAATTTCCGGAACATATCCAGATTGTAACATGCCACCATTACTTTCTGCTGCTGGGATTCTGCAATCGGCGTTGACGGATCTCTTCGGGGATGAAACAGGATGTCGAGCATCTTGTCGTTCATATCAATGTAGGGCAAAAGTTCCTGGTCGTTTACCCATTCGGCCACTGTCCGGACCTTGTCCTCCTTGAGGCCGTCGCAGTGGGTGATATGAAGCAGCGTGTAAAATTCTTTCGATGTGCTCTCCTTCGGATCAATGCCTGAAGATCGTCCCAAAGGGTACAGGCGGCATGCGGTGGGCCGGTCATGGTAAATGGCGCACCCCGCCGGGGTTACAAAAGGACAGACCGCGTTTTCCGGAAGCATTTTTATGGATAAAATGGGGAACCCGGACACCGGGTCCGGCCGATAGGCCACATACCGGGCCAGAAAATCATCGGAATGGATTCCCAGATTTATTTTGATTCTCAGAATATCGTATGGGGTCAGGGGCAGGTGTTTGTTGCGGCAGCAGGCGTTAAAGCAGGACAGTTCCCTGTGACACGAGAAACGAAACGTATCACCGGCTTTCAGCCGATCTTCATTGGGTGGTGGAGACTCTAAAAACATAACGATTCCTTTTATTCAGCAATTCCCGCTTCCTGTTGAAAGGCCCAATACCAGTGTATCTTGAGATTTTCTTTTCGTAAAGCTTTGACTGAAAAAATAGCTGAAAATCGCTTCATAGGGGCTTTTT
>JAFCZI010000266.1 GCA_019314425.1 Deltaproteobacteria bacterium
CTAGCTCATAGGGTTGTGTTTACCATGCTTTTATTTTTCTATTTTATTCTTTATCAATTTATGAGATCCTAGCAAAATAGCCTTGTAGACATTTTCCCTCCTAATATGCTTGAGCCAATTTCAAAATGTTCAATTTTATTCGAGGTCAAGGAAGGCGAAAATTTTAATCGCAGGAATATATTGGATATTTCGAGGATTAACCCCCTTTATTAAGAACGGGTAAGCTTGACGCAGAGATCGGGCAAAATGGGACGTTTTGAAACTGGCTCGCTTGAATGCTAATATCCGAATCCATGGAAAGCCCATATTGTGGGGATGCTTACTTGAATTTTAATGGCGCCGTAAAAAGGTCCCATCTACTGCGTTGCAGAAAACAAGGGAAGACACACAGGGCGGGCACAAAACCCGCCCCTACGAAACATATTACAACGTATGCCTACGATCCTGAAAAACCACTACGCCTTGTATATAGAACTTTTTACGAAGGCATCAATTTTCATTTTGGAAAAAACCCTTTGGGAGCTTCAGCCCGTATTCAAGGACAAATAAACGGTCACGCAAATTTCGAAAGATATTCTTTGGGGGAAAATCATGTCTGACAACAATCAATCTCTTCTCAATGAGCCTCAGGGCGAACTGGTTATCAGAACGGTAGCAATGCCGGCGGATACAAATCCATCCGGAGATATATTTGGGGGCTGGCTCCTTTCTCAAATGGACCTCGGTGGTGCCATTACCGCAAAGGAAATCGCGATGAACCGTGTCACGACCGTTGCGATCACTGCGGTGAAATTCTTTAATCCTGTCCATGTGGGCGACACCGTGTGCATTCATGCGAATCTGCTGAAAATCGGTAAAACATCCCTGACGTTGCACATCGACGCATGGGCCGTGACCGTGTATCACGAAAAAAAACGTCGCCTGGTGACAGAAGCTGATTTCACCTATGTATCGATTGATGACAATGGACAGCCTGCGGTGATTATGTCAGACGGTCGCCTGATGGAGTAGGGGCGGACCTGTGTGTCCGCCCTTCCGTTACTCAACATACTATATATATGTCTACAATCCTGAAAAACCACTACACCTTGTATAAGGCTGAGGATTTCAGCTGCGATTGTTCAATGATTTCTTGACGAGTTGTTGAGGAGCATGGAGCATTACGGTATACAAAACGGACTACAGAGGAGAATGAACAACGGGAAAAGCATACGACAGCGTCGAAGCCCTTTTTGAAGATTGTGGTCTCTGATGCTTCCGATTCAACCCACTTCGAAATTCAAAAAAGATCTCAAAAAAGCACTCCGGCAAGGTCGCAATCTTAAGGGACTGAGTGCTGTTCTTAAGACGTTGTCCATACCTCGACCTTTGCCGACTGAATTCAAGGACCATAAACTGAAAGGAAAATGGTCTGATTTTCGGGAATACCACATCGAACCGGATTTTCTGCTCATTTACACGATTACTGATTTTGAACTGAGACCCACCCGGTTAGGTTCCCACACTGAGTTATTTGATTGATAGGAACTTTTGAGCCTGCTTGAAAAGATGATGGCGTCGTAAAAAGGCAGACACACAGGGCGGGCACAAGACCCGCCCCTACGAAACCAATCGGGTTCACCCGTAGGGGCGGGTCTTGTGCCCGCCCTTCTTTTTACTGAAAATCCCGGGTCTTTTTGAGAAGGAGCAGCAATCCCGGTATGGCGATGAGGGTGCAGGCGATGAAAAAGTAATCCCATCCCATGTTTTTGGCTAAATACCCGGTGGGAGCGGAGGCCAGGACTCGGGGGATGCCCATGAGGCTGCTCAAAAGGGCATATTGGGTGGCGGTGAATTTCTTGTTGGTGATGCTGGCCATAAAGGCCACATAGGCGGTGGTGCCCATGCCGCTGCTCAGGTTTTCGAATCCAATGACCCCTGAAAGGAGGGGAACGCTGTAGCCCACCCGCGCAAGGAGCACGAAACCGGCGGTGGACAGGGCCTGTAAAATACCGAAAATCCATAAAGACCGCTTGATTCCCAATCGAATCATGGCCACCCCACCCACCAGGCTTCCGGCGATGGTGGCCCAGAACCCGAAGAGTTTCACCACCGTGCCGATCTCGGTCTTTGAAAACCCCATATCCAGATAAAAAGGGATGGTCATGGCGCTGGCCATGGTGTCGCCGATTTTATAAAAGAGGATAAAGGCCAGTACCCAGAGGGCCCCCGGCCGGGTGAAATATTCCACCAATGGGTCGATGGTCGCTTCACGAAGGGTCGTGGGCTTTCCCAGAAGCAAGGGCGGTTCCGGCGTCAACAGAGTGGTGAGAACCCCAGGCAGCAGGCAGGCCGCCATGATGAGATAGACCACTGCAAAAGAGACATGATCCGCCATAATCAGCCCCCCCCCGGAAGCCAGTAGCATGCCCACCCGGTAGCCGTTCACATAGAGGGATGATCCCAGCCCCAGCTCTTCATCCGGCAGATCTTCCCGGCGGTAGGCGTCCACCACAATGTCCTGGGATGCGCTGAAAAAAGTGACCAGAAAAGCGGCAAAAGCCACCATCCAGGGGTTGTTGGCGGGGTCCGTCAGCCCCAGGCCCCCGATGGAAAACATGAGGGCCAACTGGGCGATCACGAGCCATCCCCGCCGTCGACCCAGAAAGGGAAGGGTGTAGCGATCCAGGAGCGGGGCCCACAGAAATTTCACCGTGTAGGGAAGACCCACCAAGGCCATCATGCCGATGACCGTCAGATCCGCCCCCGCTTCTTTCATCCATGCCTGGAGTACCGTGATGGTCAACAGCAGCGGCAACCCGCAGGCAAACCCCATAATCAGAGCCACCAGCATGCGACGGCTGAAAATGGCGAGGATAAGAGATTTGGATTTTTCAGTGGGCATATTTTGGGATATCACTCGACGGTGAGAACCCGAACCGTCTCATCAATTTCTTCAGGTATGACATCATTTCTGAGGGATTCCATCTGCGTCATGACTTCCGCAAACCGAACCCCCTCCGCCGGGTTGTGCTCCAGACATTCATTGACATTGATGACGTAGGAGGAGAGAACCGCCTGAGGAAAGGGGGGAATAAATGGCCCTGCGTGGTGAAGAAAGGCCCAGATTGAATTCATCGGGCCGGATTACCGGACAGACATTGGCGCAGTCCCCGCACGCAGTGCACTCTTTTTCATCCACATAGCGTGCTTTTTTAAGGATGCGGCGGAACCCGCCATAAAACCATTGGGTCATTCCTCAAATTTAGACACTCTCTTGATAATAAATCCCATGAAAAAAAATCCATTATAGAAATCCTGCTGAGCATGTCAAGGTATAACCCCATTTGCGAGAATGGATATTGAGGACATCGTTACATCTTTTACGGGGGTGTCCGGATACACCCCTGGGCAATCGCCGGCAAGTTTAAGAAGATTGTAACCATTCATGGTTTCCGGTTTGAAGGCGAAAATTTTAACCGCAGGAATATATTGGATATTTCGAGGATTAACCACTTTTATTAAGAACGGGTGAGCTTGACGCAGAGATCGGGCAAAAGGGGACGTTTTGAAACTGGCTCACATAATTATAATATTCATAACTTCTCCTTTTTGTGCCTTTATTTCGCCACCAGGGTTGCCATCCACATGGTAAGGGGAGAATAAAAGGTGATGATTAAAAGATCGACAATTAATATGCCTAAAAACGGCAGAATGCGTCTACTGATGGCAGCAATACTGTCATTGGAGATGGAACATGAAACAATCAGACAAATTCCCATGGGAGGGGTCAGCATCCCAATGGCCAGGTTGGTCACCACAATCAC
>JAFCZI010000267.1 GCA_019314425.1 Deltaproteobacteria bacterium
ATCAAACCAAACAGGAAGTGCAGCCCGAGGCTTTCCAAAGACGAAACAAAGTACTTAAAAGTCCTGAAGTTAAAAAGAAATGACTTATCCAATGACGGACCAAAAGCCACCATAAAGACCGCTTACAAAAAAATGGCAAAGATTCATCACCCCGATGCCGGGGGCAACGAAGATCAATTCAAAAAGCTGAACGCCGCCCACGAACAGATGCTTTCGTGGGCCGAAAACCCTCAGTATACCTCCCGAAAGGCGCTTCAGGGCTGCTGGAGCTATGATGGCTTCAACAGCCGGTGGTCACCGCCCCTGTAACAATCCAATGTCGGTTTATACGTCCCGGAAGAAAGATCCCCCGGAACCGGCGGACATCTCGCTAGCCAGGGAATCATCTTTCCTTTTCCGTGGATAAAAGTTGTTCTTATTGTAACAGGGTTAGGTTCTAATCACCTGGTTTTCTGTCGCAAAAAACAAGAAGTTCATTGACTGAAAAACCTAAAACTGCGGCTTCGCCGCGTTAGAGACCTTTCAGGTATTTCTCCAACTTTTCAGCGGAAAGCGCCGTCTCCAGGGAAAGCTGCTCGCCGTTTACAAAAACAGTGGCAGCGCTCTTGATCTTATATTTCATGGTTTCCATGGAACCATTGGTAAAAACGCCCAGGTTGATGGCATCCCCCGTTTAAAGAACCTTAACCCGTTTCAGCCAGCCCGGCCGCTCCTTTTCCACTGCGTCCATGGCGGTGGAAGAACCTAAGACTTTGACCACGCCTTCCTCCGAAACTGCCCTCAGGACCTTGCCCATGGACTTGAAATGAGCGGTTGTGGTTCCCAGGAGTTCTTCCCGCATTTGCTGCCTCAGATTTTCGGTATCGTGGGTCAAAGATCGAATCATGGAAACGAATCCTCTGGTATCCGGCAACATGTGGCTGTCCAGATCCCCAATGGCGCCGATAATGCTTTTGGTCAATTCGTCTTTCGATAGGGTCTCTTCTTCCAGAAACTGCGCGGCTCGGTCAAAGATGTTCAGGGTTTGAACCAGGTTCGGGTCCCGGTACGAAACAAAGGTCAATACCCCGGAGATGCGATCCAGCAGACAGAAGGCCCCATAGGCTCCCCCCTGCACCCGAACCCGATCCCACAACCAGGCATTGCGTACATATCGGGTGATGGCCAGGGCCGAGCCGTGAAATTCATATCCCAATTCCGTGAGATCCGCACCCTTGCCCACATAGTTCACCTGGGATGGGATGGTCATCCCTTCAAAGAGAGGCTGACTGTGGCCGGGCCAATTCACATTCAAAATACCGGATGGGGAAACCGGTGCATCCGGCAGGGCGCCCAGCAACCGGCGCAAGCGGGGTTCGAAGCGGTTCCATCCGGAAGCGTCGATGGTCACATTGGCCAGAGCGGTCTTGCGGTTCACCAGTATGCGGTGAATGTCCTTCAAAACGGCAAGGACCTTCGGCCAGTCGTTTTCAATATCCCGGGCCAGTTGTCTGACAAAAAAGAGATAGCTGATACCCCCCATTTGTTCAGACGCCCAATGGGATTCGGAAAAATGGGACCTCAAACGCAGGTTCACCATCTGGTGGCCGGCGGGGATCAGTTTTTGTTCAGCCCGGGATTTTTCCTCCATGACCATTTGCCTGAAACGTTTCCGGTTGTCTAATTTAACCGTAAGGAGCACATCCTCAAAAATCTGAATCAACGCGTCGGCCTGGTGGGTCATGGCTTTTCCCCGAAGAAACAGCCAGGCCGTGCCGCCACGGGCCTCCTGCACATCCGATGTGAAGGGCGCGGGATGGATGCCCCCTGTTTTTCGGCTGATGCGCTGCGTAAGCGACACGAAATCTTCCGTTTCCGTCCCCATTTCAACAAAAGCCCGCCCCAGAAGGGGGATATAGGGCACATACTCAGCGGGCAGATGTTGAAGATCAAGCCCCAGATCCATGTATACAATGCCGTTGGTAAAGAGGTCGTGGAGCAGAATGGGGGTACCTTTTTCATCCGTTTCAACCCGGGGGATAATCTTGTTTTTCGGCACCAGATCTTCCCGCTTCAACATGGGAATGGTGGATAGGGCTTCGGGGGAATCCGGTTTTTCCTGAAGACGCTTCAGCGTCTGAGTGTTTTCCTGGACCGCTTGCAGCGCTTTGTCATCCATGCCGGCTCTGGCGTTTAGAAGCCTTCTTTGTTCAGCGTCCACCTCCCTGTTTCTGAGGTCCGAATCGGGTGCCAGAATCAGGGTGGACCGATGGGGATTTGAAAGAAAGGCCCGGTCAATCAGATGTTCAAAATAGTGGGGATCGGCGGCAATTTCCTTCTTGACCCGTTCAAGGGGACCTTCAAAGGCCACCAGGGCCAGGGGATCGCCACCGTAAAGCCAGGTGGTGAGGGACCGCAGCATCAGAGAAAGGCCCCGGGGGAAGCTTCCGGTGTTGTTTTCCCGCAGGCGGAATTCAATGGTGTTGAGGGCCGCCGAAACCGTATGGGGATCAATGCCCGAGCGGCTGAGAGATTTCAGGGTATCCAGGATAAGATCCTCGATTTTCTGCGCATTCTCCGTATCAATCCCCTTGAGGCCGGTGGAAAAGCACATTTGCCGGAGTTCGGTTTCCAGACCGCCGCCGGTTAAATCCTCCCCCAGCCCCGAATCGATAAGTGCCTTTCTGAGAGGAGAGGCGGGCATGCCCAGCAAGATGTACTCCAGGATGCGCAGGGAAAAATTGACATCCACACGAGTGGTTTCCTCCAGCAGCCAGTTCACGGTGATCATCCCCCTGGCCGCCCCATCCTCTTCGCCCACCATGTAGGGGCGAACCCGTTTCACTGGTCTATCAAAGGGCAATTGCAGTTGGACATGGGAATCCACCGAAACAGGTTCAAACGCTTCCAGCACAGCCTCCAGGCGACGCAGACGTTCTTCAGGATCATCATCACCATAAAAAAAGATGCGGGCGTTGGACGGATGATAATACCGTTCGTGAAAGGCGTGAAACTGCTCATAGGTGAGGTTGGGGATTTCTTTGGGATCGCCGCCTGAGTCGAGGCCATAGGCATTATCGGGAAACAGGGACTGAAGGGAATATTCGGAAAGCACATTATCCGGTGAGGAATAGGCCCCCTTCATTTCGTTGAACACCACCCCTTTGAACGCCATTTCAGCCTCTTTTTTCTCCAGTTCAAAATGCCATCCTTCCTGCTGAAAGATGGCGGGTGTAATTCTGGGATAGAACACCGCATCCAGATAAACCTCCATGAGGTTATAAAAATCCTGAAGGTTCTGGCTGGCCACGGGATAGCAAGTTTTGTCCGGGTAGGTAAAGGCGTTTAAAAAGGTCTGGAGCGACCCTTTCAGAAGCTCCACAAAGGGCTCCTTGACGGGATACTTTTTGGATCCGCAAAGAACGGAATGCTCCAGAATATGGGCCACACCCGTTGAATCAAAAGGCGGTGTGCGAAAAGTGATGCCGAACACTTTGTTCTCGTCATCACTGACCATGGAAAGAATCTCAGCCCCTGTTTTTCGGTGACGGTACAGACGGGCTTCGGTTTTCAGCTCTTCTATTTTGCGTTTTTCGATTAATTCAAATGCCTCAAGCACTTTCATAGACTCCTCCCGGCAGCGCCGTTTTTTCTCTGGGGGGTTGATTTTTGTATCGAATAATCTGGTATGCCACAAGAACCATGAAAATGACAAGTCCTATGGTGTTAAATGGCGCCGATGATGCCTTTTTCCATGGAGGAAGAAGATTCGGTTTCCCTTGTTTCCGTCATAGTCGTCTCCTGTCTTGGGGGTCTGTCC
>JAFCZI010000268.1 GCA_019314425.1 Deltaproteobacteria bacterium
GGAATGGAGGAGGAAGAGGATGTATGATGGAGGCAAGATTATTGTTGGCCTGATTATTGGTATCGGTTTGTTCCTGTCCCCTTTTATCTATAACGCGGGGTCTTCCGCCAAAGCGCCTGACCCGCAGTTAACAGAAAAAGCCAAAGCCGCAAAAGTGTGCGTGGCGCCGAAAACCTATATGAGAGAGTCACACTTTACCATGCTGGACGAATGGCGGCATACGGCCGTGAGGGACGGAGAGCGTTATTACAAGGCAGCGGATGGCAAAATTTATTACAAGAGCCTGCAGGTGACCTGCATGGATTGCCATTCGGACAAAACGAAATTCTGTGATCAATGTCACAATTATTTGGCCGTCGATCCTTATTGCTGGGATTGTCATATCGCGCCGGAGGAGAAAAAGTAATGGGGGTAGACAGAAGAGAGTTCCTGAAGATAACGGGCTACGCTACCCTGTTCGGTCTCGGGGGAACAGCGGCCATTGACATCCTCGCCCCAGGGGAATTGGAAGCCTCTACGACAGGCATCCCGCTGACCCAGGGGAAACGGTGGGCCATGGTCATTGATATGCGAAAATGCCTGGCCCAACAGGACAAGAAGGAATGTAAGGACTGTATGGTGGCTTGTCATCGGGAGCATAATGTGCCGGACTGGGGAAGTCCTCAGCATGCCGTTAAATGGATCTGGCAGGATAAGTATGAACACGTGTTTCCGGATCATCCCAACGAATTCGTTGACGAGGGCGTCGAGGGAAGGCCGTTCATTCTGATGTGCAACCACTGTTACAACCCGCCGTGTGTTCGGGTTTGCCCCACGCAAGCGACTTTCAAACGGAAAGAGGACGGTATTGTTGCCATGGATATGCACCGCTGCATCGGGTGCAGGTTCTGTATGGCCGCGTGCCCTTATGGCTCAAGGAGCTTTAACTGGGGCGACCCCAGGAAGGCGCCGAAGAACCTCAATCCTGATTATCCGACCAATAAAGCTTATCCGGAAAGGTCAAAGGGCGTCGTCGAAAAGTGCAATTTCTGCACCGAACTGGTGGCCAAGGGAGAGCTTCCCGCGTGCGTGCAGTCCTGCGACGAAATCAAGGTGCATGCGCTGGACTTTGGAGACCTTGCAAATCCCGAGTCCAATGTTAGGAAACTGCTTCGGGACCACTATTCTATAAGAAGAAAGCCCGCTTTGGGTACCGGACCGAACGTATTTTACATTATATGAGGTAAGTTATGCTTGACAGGGCGATAAAAGGAACAGCAGGGTATTGGGCATGGCTGGTTTTTCTACTTGTTTTGATTGGGGTGGGCGTCGGCTGTTATCTCTATCAATATGCTGAAGGCCTACAAATTACGGGCCTGAGTAGAGACGTATCATGGGGGCTCTACATCGGACAGCTCACCTATTTTGTGGGTATTGCCGCCGGGGGGGTGATGGTGGTTTTGCCCTATTACCTGCATGACTACAAAGCGTTTGGCAGGATTACCATTCTGGGTGAATTTCTGGCTATTGCCGCCATCCTCATGTGTCTCTTGTTTGTATTTGTGGACTTGGGCAATCCGGTCCGGATCATGAATGTGATTCTTTACCCGACGCCCAATTCAATTCTTTTCTGGGATATGATTGTCCTCAACGTTTATTTGCTTCTGAATATTGTCGTAGGGTGGAACGTGCTGGCGGCTGAGAGAAAAGGGGTGAAATATAAGAAATGGATCAAGGTTCTGGCCTATGTTTCCATTCCCTGGGCGTTTACCATTCATACCGTGACGGCATTTCTGTATGCAGGCATTCCCGGTCGGCATTTCTGGTTGACCGCCATAATGGCTGCGCGGTTCCTTTCCTCCGCGTTCTGCGCGGGGCCCGCTCTGCTGGTGCTGTTGTGCCTGATCGTCAAGAAGGTTTCCAAATTTGATCCCGGAAAAGAGCAGCTCCAGACGTTGGGTGGCATTATCGCCTATGCCATGATTCTAAATGTGTTTTTCTTTCTGCTTGAGGTCTTTACGGCTTTTTACAGCCAGATCCCGGGGCACATGCATGCGTTTGAATTCCTGTTCCATGGTTTGGACGGATATGGAAAACTGGCGCCCTGGATGTGGACGGCTACCGGTTTTGCCGTGGTGGCGCTGGTGCTGTTGATCGTCCCGGCAACGCGGCGCAAGGAAGATACATTGGCGATTGCGTGTGTTTCAGTGATTATTGCTACCTGGATTGATAAGGGGCTTGGGCTGATCATCGGCGGATTTACACCCAACATGTTTAATACCGTAACGCCCTACTGGCCCACCACCCCTGAGATACTGATCACCATCGGTGTGCTGGCGGTGGGATTTTTTGTGCTGACGATTCTGTACAAGATTGCCGTGTCCATTAAGGAGGAGGCGGCTGCGTAGCCGGGTTCCGACTGGTGGGCACACCGTTATGGTTAAATTAGGAAAATGTTATAAGATGAAGAGGCTTGACACGGGGCGCTGGCTCTGTTAGTTAAGCCGCGTTTGGTGAAATTTTCGGCTTTTTTTCTTTGTGTTAAGGTTGTTTCAATATAAATCAGGAGGATAAATCAGATGGGTTATGAAGTGGTCGTTGATAAAGAGAAATGTGAAGGTTGCGAAGAATGTATTGAAGTCTGTCCCGTTGATGTGTACGAGATGGTGGATGGAAAATCGGACCCGGTAAACGCGGAAGAGTGCCTGGGTTGTGAGAGCTGTATTGAGGTGTGTGAGCACGAAGCCATTACGATAACCGAGGTATAACAAACCTCTACATCCGAACAGAGAACAGGAAAAAGCGCCGCAGCGTTTGGCCTCAGGTCAAACTGCGGCGCTTTTTGTTTGTTTCGGTGTTCTCGTTCCCATGCTGAGCATGGGAACGAGAATTCAAGGAATATGCCTTGACAATGGTACCATTTGTTGGCATCATTTATTCATGAAGCGTAAGCACCGCAAAACTTTGGAACTCATTTTTAGAAAACCGGTCAGCGGAAACGTCAAATGGCAAGAAGTTGTTGCCATTTTAAATGCCTATGGCGCGACGATCGATGAGAACCGTGCGGGCTCACGCGTACACATTGAACTGCGGAACAAGGATCTATTGCAACATAGACCGCATCCGTCACCCTCCATGGATAAAGGAGCGGTGGCAGCCTTGAGAAAATTCCTGGCGCTTTGTGATATTAGGCCATGATGGAGGGAAAAATGCAGACAACGATGAGCTGGAACGGCTACATTGCCACAATCGAATATGACCCGGGTATCCGCAAATTCCACGGTATTGTTCAGAATGCCAACTCTATAATCACATTCTATGGTTCATCTGTTGATGAACTTGAGCGGGAATTTTCCGCATCCATGACCGAATATTTCAAAGTGTGCAAAGAAAAGGGAAAGGGGCCTGACAAAGCATATTCCGGGCGCTTCAATGTCCGACTCCAGCCCCGTCTTCATGGAGAAATTGCTGCCACTGCTATAAGGGAGGGCAAAAGTCTTAATCAATGGGTGAGTGAGACCCTTGAGCAGACTTTACATACGACTTGAGACCTACACTTTGCCAGAAACAGCGATCAGTGGCCAATGACCACCATCACTAATGTTTACGATTTCCTCTTTTGCCTTGAGTTTTCATCTTTGAGCTCATCCGGTATATCCTGTTACCATTTCCTACTAAACCCATCTTTCCCCGTGTAGAGTTCCACACTAAAATGACTTGATGAAGACTCAATTTTTCAAAATAAATTGATCGAAGTCATAAATTTTCCAATTTATTTTGACCATTCATCCTTTGTCAATTCTTTG
>JAFCZI010000046.1 GCA_019314425.1 Deltaproteobacteria bacterium
CCAACAAAAAGGAGCGTTGCTCTGACTGTCTTCAATGCCGGATGTGCGGTGAAACAAGGTGCCGTATCTGTCGGAAAGACGCGCATAAGACATCCTTCTCCGGGTTGGGTACGGCATTTACCCACGGAGAATATCTGGCGTGGAAGAGGAAAAAAGGAGAGGGTCTCAATGGCTGAATCAGTAAAACTCTATACGCTCAGTACCTGCGGTCACTGCAAATCAACCAAGACGTTGTTGAATGAATGCAAGGTAAAATATGATTGTACCGATGTGGATTTGTTGCATGGTGATGAAAGGGCTGCAATCCTGGAAGACGTCAAAAAATGGAATCCAAACTGCTCATTTCCCACAATCATTATCGGAGACACGGTCATCGTCGGATACAGAGAAGATGAAATCAGGGAGGCGCTGGGGTTATGAGTGAGGTGGAGAAGCTTTATGCGCTGTTAAAAAAAGTGCAGGAACCGAAAGGGTTTTACTTCAGCCATGATAAAAAGATGGTTTTTGATTTGATTCAAGGGCTTATGGACAACAAAAACCGCTATGGCTACATGTGTTGTCCGTGCAGGCTGGCGGCGGGAGATCGGGAAGAGGATAACGATATCATGTGTCCCTGCGAATACAGGGCGGCGGATGTTGAGAAATACGGCAGCTGTTATTGTAATCTGTATGTGTCAAAGGCATGGAACGAGGGGGAAATTTCCCATGAGTATGTTCCCGAAAGCAGACCGCCTTCCTTTTGAACATCAGCATTTGAACCCAAAACAATTGACCTGGGAAGGAATTCAATATGTTTGTCCTCAGTTTACGGGGTAGCCCGCGTGCGAAGGGAAATACCAGTGTTCTTTTGTCTGCGTTTTTAGATGAGGTGAAGAGCCTGGGGGGGCGTGTAAGCACACTGGATGTGACCCAAATGAACGTAATGCCATGCCGGGGGTGTGGCGTCTGTGAAAGGAAGGGGTTCTGCCCTCAGGATGATGATATGCAGGCCGCTTATCCCCTTTTGCGGAAGGCAGACCTGGTGGTATTGGCCACGCCCATCTATTTTTATGGGCCGACGGCACAGTTGAAAGCGTTTATTGATCGATCTCAGGCACTTTGGTCCAGGAAATATGCACTGGATCTGGAAGATCCGGGACGAAAATGGCGAAAAGGTTTTTTATTGGCTGTCGGTGCCACAAAAGGGAAGAACCTGTTTGACGGCACCAGTCTGACGGCCAAATATTACTTCGATGCCATAGGCGCCAGCTTTGAGGGGACGCTGGGGTATCGACAGTTGGAAAAAGTGGGTGATATGGCTGCGCATCCCACGGCGCTGGTTGATGCCAGGGAGAAAGCAAAGGAATTGTCAGCGTCTTTCTTGAACCGGAAAAAGGTTCTTTTTGTTTGCCGTGAAAATGCCTGTCGAAGCCAGATGGCTGCGGCCTTTGCCCGGAAAATGGCCGGCGACCGGTTTGAGGTTGAAAGTGCCGGGAGTGCCCCCGCCGAGAAAGTCAACCCCATGATGGAGACGGTGATGGCGGAAAAGGGGATTGATATGGCGTACTTGAAGCCGTCCGCCATTTCAGATCTGCCCGATGGTTGGCATCCGAACGGGGTCGTATCCATGGGCTGTGAAGAGGCGTGCCCCAGTTTCCCCGGTGCTGTTACTGAGGACTGGGATCTGCCGGATCCTGCGAAGGAGTCGCTTGATTTTATGCGAAATGTTCGGGATCAGGTGGAAAAACGGGTTGGTCATTTTATTTCGGAATCTGGAGAATGATTGTCTGTCGTTAGAAATTGGGCTTTCGGTAGGTTTTCGTAACAATAATAGCGCCTAGCCCAACCCGGCTGCGGCCATGATTTCGGGGACCAGTTCCTCCTTTCCGATCGCCATTATGTGTACGCCATCGCACATTTTTTCCTCTCGAACCCGTTTGATCATGCGGCCTGCAATTTCAATCCCTTTGGTTAAGGCATGCCCTTTTGGTGCGGAAGCCATTTCGTCAATAAGCGCTTGGGGCACGTTCACACCGGCCACATTCTTGTTCATAAAGCGGGCCATGGGCGCGGAGGTGAGCAGGATTATGCCCGCCAGAACCTTGACTGGAAACTGCCTGGCATAATCCATAAACCCCTTGAAATTGTCTAAGTCATACACTGCCTGGGTCTGGATAAACTCCGCTCCCGCATCGATCTTTTTTTCAAACTTGATGAGCTGGGGTCCAAGGGGATTGGCCTCGGGCGTGACAATGGCGCCCGCACAGAAGGCGATATTTCCATCCACCTTGTTCCCGCCGAGATCTTCCCCCTTTTCCAATCTCCTTATGGCCGCCACCAATTGGCTGGAATCCAGGTCGAAGACCCCTTTGGCCTCTTTGTGATCGCCAAACATCACCGCATCGCCGGTGAGGCAGAGGACGTTGTTAATCCCCCTTTGGGAGGCAAAGAGAAGATCGGCCTCGAGGGCCATTCTATTCCGGTCTCTGCATGTCATTTGCAGTATGGGTTCCCCTCCCATCTCTTTGACTAAGAGCGCCCCTCCCAGGGAGGGGAATCGCATGACCGAACTCTGGTGGTCGGTCACATTCATGGCATCCACCTTGTCTTTCAACAGATCTATGTGATGGGCCATTTTATCCAGATTTGTCCCCTTGGGGGGGGCAACCTCGGAAGTGATAACAAATTTGCCTGAATTCAGGGCTTTTTTAAATGGCGAAACCATAAAAGTCCTCCTATAATTTGAACTTCCCCGGGCTCAGTTCTCCCTGGTGGTTTCGGGGTTTTCGCAGTTTCCTCATGGCGTCGAGCCGGTTCAGATCCTTCAGCCGGTTATAGATGAGGGTCCATGCACACTCTTTGTTGTTGTCGATTTCACATTTCCCGTCGTTGGTGCCGCCGCAAGGCCCGTTCACCAGGCCTTTGTGGCAGGAGGTGACCGGACAGATGCCGCCGGTTTCGCCCAAAATGCAGGTGCCGCATTGTGTGCAGCTTTCATTAAATTCCCCGGCAGAGGTTTCCTGGCCCATGAACAGGGTATCGAGGGCAGGTGCCACCAACTTCTTTAACTGCCTCGCAATGTTTTGAACACCAAAGGCGCATGTCATGATCAACAGTACGTCGGCCTGGTCCATTCGATCCCCGTATTCGGCTAGGGCATCCCTTGTTAAATTGTCGCAGGCCACGGGTGCCACCACATGGCCGGTGATAATCTTCCCCTTTTCGGACAACCTTTGCGCCATCTTTTCCACCTCGGGCGCACCGCCGGTTTGGGTAAGGGTTGTACAGGTGCCGCAACCGATGACAAAAATCCGTCCCAGTCCATCTAAGAGTTGATCCAACTCCTCTTCCGGTTTTTGCTGTGTAATGGATCTGATCATGATTCACTCCTATCCCGCTCCAAATCACATCGGAGACATCTTGTGGCCTCATACCGTGCCTCATTTTCACTAAAACCCCTCTCCACTTCACGAAAATCCCGTACTCTCTCTTCAGAATCTTCCACGCTTACTTTTGCCCTCAGCCTCTCTTCTTCATACTCCTGGTCTAAGGCTAGACCGATATCGAGGTGTCTTGATGACTTCTCATCAACGATTTTTAACCGTCCTGCCTTTCCCTGGAGGTATTTCTCTATGGCCAGGGCAGCCCGTCTTCCTGAAGCGATGGCTTTAATGAGAGTGCTTGGGCCGGTTGTGAAATCGCCTCCCGCAAAAACGCCTGGGATATTGGTTGCCAGGTTGTTTTCATCTACGGCCAGGCTGCCCCAAAGTGCTCTCTCAAGCTGGCTGTCTTTGGACAGGAAGGAGACGTCAGGCGCCTGACCGATGGAGATGATGACGGTGTCAGCTTCTACTACCTGAGTCTCTTCCTCGTCCACGCTCAGGTAAGAACGGCCTTCTTCATCAAATAGTGTTGTGCTCCGTATAAATTCCATACCAATGACCTTCCCATTTTCGCGGATGATCTTCTTGGGCGCCCATAACGGGTTAATAACGACTCCCTCCTCGATGGCCTCACCAATATCCTTTTCCCAGGCCGGCATCTCATCTATTGTTCTTCGGTAGAATATCTGAACATCGCCTGCCCCTATCCGGAGGGCCGTTCTTGCCACGTCGATCGCCACGTTGCCTCCTCCAATGACCACTACCTTCCCCTCTAACACTGTCTTTTCACCGGTCCTGATACCCGTCAAGAACTGAAGGCCGTAATAGAGGCCTTCTAGGCCATCTTCCTCGCCCGGTATCCCTACCCTCATACTGGACTGGGCCCCCGCTGCAATGAATACTGCCTGATACCCCCCCTCTAAAAGGTCATTCACCGTATGCCGGGCGTCAATGGGTGAGTTATAAATAATCTCTACTCCGCAGCTTTCAATATATTTTATCTCATCCTGTATTATCTTTTTAGGCAGGCGGAATTCCGGTATCGCCACGCCTAACATGCCTCCGCCCACTGGTTGTGCCTCAAAAACAGTCACCCTGTAACCCATTTTTAACATGAAATAGGCAGATGTCAGACCAGCAGGTCCGGCCCCCACAACGGCCACTTTCTCTGCCTTTGTTATTGGAAAGGGGTCAACCGGCCGGTCTGCATGTTCAAAATACCAGTCCGAGGCAAAGCGCTTGAGCGATCGGATGGCCACGGATTCGTCCAGCTCACCGCGCCGGCATTTGAACTCGCAGGGATTGACGCATATTCTTCCGCATACAGCTGGAAAGGGGTTCCTTTCCCTTATGATCTCCACGGCCTGCTCGTACTTACCACTTGCAATAGCAGCTACGTAGTTGGGTACATCGATTCCTGCGGGACAGGCGTGTTGACAGGCGGAGATCACCATGGAATCACACGTGGCCCCGGAACAGCGATGATCGAGGATATGCTCCTCATATTCCTTTAAGAAATATTTAAGCGTGGAAAGGGCGGGTTTGGGAGCGGTCTGGCCGAGTCCGCAGAGGGAAGCATCCATGATGGTTTCCCCTAAATCCTTAATGGTTTGTATGTCCTCGATCCGTCCCTCTCCCCGTGTAATCCGGGTCAGGATTTCCAGTAACTCGGTGGTCCCCAACCGACAGGGGGCGCATTTTCCACACGATTCTGCCTGTGTAAAGCTCAGGAAAAACCGCGCGATCTCCACCATGCAGTTATTTTCATCCACCACCACCATGCCGCCGGAACCCATGATCGCCCCGATCTTCTGAAGGGTGTCATAGTCTATGGGGAGATTCAGGTACTGGGTCGGCACGCACCCGCCCGATGGCCCTCCCATCTGAACGGCTTTGAACTGTCTCCCCTTTGGGATGCCGCCCCCGATTTCAAAGATCACATCCTTGACTGTGGTGCCGATGGGTACTTCCACCAAACCGGTGTTGTTTACTTTTCCGGACAGGGAAAAGATCTTGGTTCCCTTGCTCTTTTCAGTGCCCACCTCACGGTACCAGCCTGACCCCTTGCAGATGAGTGAAGGGATGTTGGCCCAGGTCTCCACATTGTTGATGTTGGTGGGCCGGCCCCCTAATCCGGCCTGGGCAGGAAACGGCGGTCTCGCCTTGGGCATTCCCCGTTTCCCCTCAATGGAGGCCATAAGGGCGGTTTCCTCCCCGCACACAAAGGCCCCGGCCCCCATCTTCAACTTGAGATCAAAATGAAAGTCTGTCCCCAGGATATTTTCCCCCAAAAGGCCCAATGCGGTCATCTGATCGATGGCAATGGTCAGGTGTTCCACGGCGATGGGGTATTCCTCGCGGACGTATACATACCCTTTTTCCGCGCCCATGGCATAGGCCCCCACAAGCATGCCCTCCAGGACGGCGTGGGGGTCCCCCTCAAGAATGGCCCTGTCCATGAACGCCCCGGGATCCCCTTCGTCTGCGTTGCATATAATGTACTTGGGACGGCCCGGGGCCTGGTGCGCAAACCGCCACTTGAGTCCGGTTGGAAAACCGGCGCCGCCTCTGCCTCTCAACTGGGCGGTTATGACCTCTTCGATCACCGCTTCCGGTCCCATTTTTGAAAGGGCCTTTACAATGGCCCGGTAGCCGCCCGCTGCGATATAGTGTTCTATACGGGTGGGATCAATGCGGCCGCAATTGGCCAGGACCCGCCTTTCCTGCCGTTTGTAAAAAGGGATCTGGTTGCGATAAAATATGAGATGACCTGTCTTTGGGTCCCGGTAGGCAAGTCGATCGATCAAGCGGTTCTTTTTCAGCGTTTGATCGACGATTTCCGCCGCATCTTCGGGCACTACCTCCTGATACTGAATCCCCATGGGCTCGATGGCAACCACGGGGGCCTTGGCACAGAACCCGTGACACCCGGTGCCCCGTATTTCCACCTGGTCTCTAAGACCCTGCTTCCTGGTTTCCGCTTCTAACGCATCTTTTACCTCGGCAGACCCGTAGGCCCTGCAACCTGTCATGCAAACCTGCACAATGGTCTTCCCTTCGTCCATCCGTGCCAGGATCTTATTGCGGAGCCATTCAAGTTGTCCCACGGAGAGTAGCTTTTCCATGCGTTTTTATTATTCTCCCTCTTGTTTCTCAAACTGGGCCAATACGCTGCCGACCTTGGGGGGGGAAAGCTTGCCATAATAGGTCCGGTTGACCATCATGGTCGGTGCCAGGAAACAGGCTCCCAAACAGGCCACTGTTTCCAGGGTGAATTGGTAATCCGGGCTTGTTTCACCCTCTTCGAGGCCCAACTCCTTTTTCATGAGTCTCAAAATGCTCCGGCTCCCTTTGACGTGGCACGCAGTACCACGACAGACCCTGACCACATATTTCCCCTTGGGCGTCAGACTGAATCCCGCATAAAAGGTGATGACGCCCTGAACCTGCGCCGGGGATAGATTGAGAGCTTCACTTATCTCAATAATGGCTTCCGGCGGGATGTATCCGATGGACTCCTGAATGTCCTGCAGCAAGGGGATAAGGCCCCATTGCTCACCCTTATGGGCATCTATTATTGATGAAATTCGATTCCAGGCGATCTCTTTTACCTTCATTTGCTTCCCCCTGACTTCTCCAACCTGACCCGGCACGTCTTGAAACCCTGCGGCGCCCCATGCCCTGAAGTTGCCAAACCGAGCAGGTTCAAGGCATCATTTTTATGAAAAGCCGTCGGCACAAAGATCCGTCCTTCCCCTAAACTCTTGTCTATCCGGGCCTCCCTGGTCAGGGTGCCTTCCCGTGATTGCACATGAACCCTATCCCCGCTCTTGACCTGCAAACGGGCCCCATCCTTCGAAGATAACGCCACCTCGCCCTTTAAGCCGAAATCGTTTATCCGTTTGGAATGCCCGGTCCGGGTCCCGCTTCCCAAATGAAATCGCTGGGAGCCCAGGATCGCCGTCAGAGGATAATCATCGTCCATTTCCCCTGCATCTGTTGCGGGAAGGGGTGAAAATCTGAAAGGCCTATTTGTCTCGGTTTCTCTGATCCAGGTCCAAGGGTCGCCTGAATTTTCCTTGAGACCGGCGTACGTGGGGATCAAGCGCGCCATTTCAGACCGTATCCTGTCAATAGACCCATAGGCTTTGGGATATCCCATCTTCAAAGCCAGGAGGTCGAGAATCTCCCAGTCCGGTTTCCCGTCGCCTGGCGGGGGCACGGCCGGGCTGAAGCATGCGATTCTCCCTTCCATGTTCGTAAATGAGCCCCCCTTTTCTGAGAAGGCTGCCCCTGGCAGGGCCACGTCGGCAATGCGGGCGGTTTCGGTGTGAAGGATATCCTGCACCACCAGGAGGTCCAGACGCTTTAAGGCCTCTTTTACCCGGTCATGTTGAGGGAGGCTTCGAAGCGGGTTTTCCCCCATGATATAGAGAGCCTTGAGATTCCCCTTTTCAGCTTCTTCTATCATACGAAACACATTCAGGCCCGGGTCCGGAGATATCTTCACATCCCAGGCCCGTTCCCACTCCCTTCGCCCCGTGACGTCTCCCAGGGGGATGCGGCCCGGAAGTGCGTCGGGCACCGTTCCCATATCCCATGCGCCCACCTGGTTGTTTTCCTTTGCAATGACATGGAGCCCGCCTGATTCACATCCCAAACTCCCCGTCATCAGGGAGAGGTTTAAAATGGCTTCCATTGAATGGCGGCAATGGTTCTGCTGGGTGATCCCGTTTCCCACCACAAAACTTATCTTCTTCCCCTTCAAAAGATCCGCAGCATGGCTCAGCGATTTCATATTTGAACCGCTCGCTAAACAGAGTCTTTCGGGATTGAAGGAGGAAAGTGCATCGCTGTAGGGGCCGAAACCTTCCGTGAATTGTTCAATAAAGCTGGAATCATGGGCGAACTTCTTCCACAGCAGGGCCGCGAGGCAATTGATCAATTGGTAGTCTCTATCCGGGGATACGGTCAACCAGAGGGTGGAAAAGGGGAATAGGTCGGTTTTTCTGAGATCAACGCCTATGAGAGGAACCCCTCTTTTGGCAGCCCTTTTCAGATAGTAGCTCAACACCGGTGCGGAGTAGCACGGGTCTGCGCCCAACACGACAATCACTTCGGCTTTTTCGAGATTTGCCAGCGGGTTGATGTGGCGCCTTCCGCCCATGTCCTCGTCAATGATTTGCAGGGCCGGCCTCCCGGCCATGGCACCGCCATTGTCCAGGTTATTGGTGCCGAAAAGGACCCTGGCCATCTTCTGGAAGAGATAGTTTTCCTCATTTGTACATTTTGAAGACCCGAAAAAACCGATACTCTGGGGCCCATAATCCTTTTTAATCGCCAAAAGTCTTCCTGCAACCCGGTCCAGGGCATCGTTCCATGACGCGGCTGTCAGGCCCGACTCTCCTCGAACCATGGGCTGTGTCAACCGCTCCCGGCTATTCAGGAAATCGTGGGCAAAATGCCCCCTGACACAGAGGGTGGCGCCGTTGACGGAACCGCTCTGGCCGGATGGATTGATTTCCACGACCCTGTCATCGTCCACCCCCATGAAGATAGAACACCCGACGCCGCAGAAGCCGCAGGTGGAGATCACCTCTTTTTCGGGCGTCCCCACATGGCCGGTGGTTTTGGGCGACAAGGCCCCGGTTGGGCAGATGGATACGCAGGTGCCGCAAAAGGTGCAGTTGGAGCCTTCTAATGGGAGATCGTAGAGCGTGGCAGGGCGCGATTTGAAACCCCTGAGGTTGTAGTCAATGGCCCCGGCCGCCACGAGTTCGTGGTCTGCGCGGATACACTTTCCGCACAGGATACACTTGCTCAGGTCTCTGACGATGAAAGGGTTGGCCTGCTCAATGGACTTGTAGTTGGGTATGGGATAAAGCCCTGTCTCTCCCAAACCCATCCGGGCAGCGATTTCTCGCAACTGACACCGGTTCCCTTTGCTGCAGACCACGCATGACTCGGGGTGTTCCGCCATCATCAGGCGAACGATATTCTTTCTGTGTGAAATGACACGGGGAGAGTCTGTCAGGATCTCCATCTTTGGGGCAATGGGCGTGACGCATGAGGCCATGACGCGGCCACTTATTTCATCTTCAACCAGACAGAGACGACAGGCCCCAAACGGCTTGAGATCAGGATGGTAGCAAAGTTTTGGGATCTTGATGCCGTTCTGTTCAGCCGCCTCTAAAATAGTGGTCCCGGCCGGGCGGCTAATCCTGATTCCGTTGATTGAGAGGGTTATCTCTTCCAAGTGCCTGTCTCCTCGTTAGTGTCCATCCAAAAATGTCCAATTTGTCCGATTTCTGCGTCAGGCTCAAATTATAATCCTCGAAATACTTCAATGTATTCCTGCGGTTATAATTTTCGCCTTCCTTGAACTCGAACAAATTTTCTCATTTGTGGACGAACACTCGTTATGGAAGTTTGGCTGCATTTAAATAAAGTCTTAGCTTTTCTTCTCCCCCAATAGTGATGATGTGTATCCCCTGGCAGAGGTTTTTGAGCCCTTCGACTGTCTCTGCAAAGATCTCCAGACTGGCTTTTTGCCTGTCCGTGGCCTTGGCCAGCTTCTTGATAATCCAGTCAGGGACCAGACCCGACTTGAAATGACGGTTCAGGAACTGGGCCATGCCGGCGGTCCTCAAGATCATCACTTCCGCAATCACCGGGATCCCAAAGGTTCGGGCCCGTTTCATAAACTTTTCAAACATGACCAAATCAAATACCGGTGTTGTCAGAAAATAACCGGCGCCGATTTTTGTCATCTCCTCCATCTCCTTCATCTCCAGATCGGGGACGTCTTTTCCCCATCCGGACTCGACCCCCGAACCCAATACAAACTCGGCCTTTGACGGAAGTTCTTTGCCGTCAACGGTATAGCCCTCTCGCATATGTTCCAAGACAGAGGAGAGTTTTCCCGCGTCCACATGGAAAAACATCATTTCCTGAAGACTGTCCCCGGTGATCCGGTAATCTTCCGTAAAGGTCAGCACGTTTTCGACGCCCGCTTCATGGGCAAGAAGGAGATCTTTTTGCAATTGAAGCCGGTTTTTATCCCGGGTGGTTGTCTGGTATATGGACTCAAATCGATTCTCCTTGAGCAGCCTGCAGACCTTGATGCTGTCTCCGACAACGCCCTCTATCTCCAACTCCGGGACAGAAACCCCATCCACGCGGCCTCGCACCAGTTCCAGACGTTTGATTAGGGCTTCCGGCTCCTCATCAATGGGCGTTTGGACCTCGGAGGTGACAACAAAACTCTTCTTATCTAAGGATTCCTTTAGTTTCATTTTTTCTCCTCCATGATTACAGGCTTTATTTGAATGATGACGATCTGAGGCCTGAGGTTCAATGGCGTTTGGCAAAAGACCATTCGTCAATCATCAGTCGAGAATCCCAACAGCTGGGCCACCTCTTTCTTCAACTGCGGAAGGGGAAGAGGTTTGGAAAAGCAGACGTCAGCGCCATACGCCTTCATTTTTTTGAATTTCTCCTCGTCCAAATAGGCGGATAAGACAATGATTTTGATATGTTTTGTTTCCTCGTTGCCCTTGATCTTTTCGCATACCCCATAGCCATTAATATCCGGCATCATGATATCCAGAATCAGGAGGTGAGGCTTGAAGTGGTTGATCTGCAACCCTGCCTCAAAACCATCGGAAGCCGAGATGACCTCGTAGTCATGTTCATCTTCTTCAAGGGACTGAACAATGGTTTCCACGATGATGGGATCATCGTCAACCACGAGGATCCTTATACGCTCTTCAACAGATGCATCCTCGGGAATCGGAATCCCCTGCTTTGTCATAAAGGCCACAAGGTCTGCCTTTTCTATGCGGCGATGTCCCCCGACGGTTTTATATGCGTTGATATGGCCGGATTCAATCCAGTTGATAATGGTTTTGGGGGAGACATTGCAGTATTTGCTGGCCTTGAAAACTGTCAATATATCTTCCATGAATTGGGCCTCCTCTATCTAGGCAGTGGTTTTG
>JAFCZI010000047.1 GCA_019314425.1 Deltaproteobacteria bacterium
GTACCTTCGGATATTATGTCCCGGTTTCAAATTTTTCTTGATCGAAAGCCTGTTCCGAAACAATTTCAGGCACATTATAAAAAATGGTTTCGATATTACTGGGATTTTTGTCATAAATATGACCCGATCTTTAAACCCGAAAGCCTCCATTTGTTTCTCGATAAACTGCGCCAAAAAAAGCAAACCGAGTTTCAAATCCAACAGGCTTCAGATGCCATTTCCCTTTATTATGAAATGGTTAAAGAAAATATTCCTTTTGCTGCCGCCAAGAAAATACCGAAGAAGATAACCCACGATGCAAAAAGACATTTTACGGCATCCGTTCCAAGGCGCCTAAATGCCGTTCAAGACAATTCGTCGGAATATTCACGACCATCCCTGCCCCACACCACGATTGCCAGTGCATCCTCCAGGAACCTGAAGACAGCTAAGGCGCCTACGGAGACGGGTCAAAAAGTTGATCAGGAATCTTCCAAACAAAAGACCGCTCTTAAATCGGTGGAAAGGAAAACGCAAACCCATCAAACCGGCGCCAACTGGAAACCAGCCTTCGATGGCCTTCGCGATGAAATAAAGGTTCGGCATTACTCCCCCAAAACATTAAAAAGCTATGCCGGGTGGCTCAGAAGGTTTCAAGCTTTTACAAAATCCAAACCTCTGGAGACGCTATCCGACACGAACATAAAGGATTTCCTGACGTTTCTTGCGGTGAAAAAGGATGTCGCCGCTTCAACGCAGAATCAGGCATTCAATGCCCTGCTGTTTTTCTTCCGCCATGTGCTGAAAAAAGAGCCCGGCGAAATCAAAGACACCGTAAGGGCAAAACGCAAACCGTATATGCCGGTTGTGCTGTCAAGGCAGGAAATCGACATGGTTTTACAACATCTTTCCCAACCCTATGGTTTGATCGTGAAACTCCTATATGGCTGCGGGCTTCGATTGTTTGAATGCCTGAAACTTCGCATCAGTTCTTTTGACCTTGATGGCGGTATGTTGACCATACACGACGGAAAAGGGGGAAAAGACCGCACCGTTCCTTTGCCGGAAACGATTATACCGGAAATTCGGAAGCAGTTCGAAACAGTCGCCGGTTTACATGAGAAGGATATGAAAGCCAATTTTGCCGGTGCCTTCTTGATTGGCCAATTGGATAAAAAATATAAGAACGCCGCAAAAGAGTATGTCTGGCAATGGTTTTTTCCCGCTTTTGCGTTGACCGCCGTAAAAGACACGGGTGAAAAAAAACGATACCATATCCATGAAAGACATGTGCAACGAGCGATCAAGGAAGCGGTCGGAAATGCGAAATTGTACAAACGCGTCACAGCTCATACCTTCCGTCACAGCTTTGCCACCCATCTATTACAGGCCAATTATGACATCCGAACCATTCAAGACCTTCTGGGGCACAGCGACATCCGGACAACGATGATCTACACACATGTCATTAAAAGCATGCCGGCAAAAGAGGTCAAAAGCCCTCTTGATTTTGATATTGAATAACGGGTCATCGGAGAGTTAGGCACGGGTTCAGTTGAATAGGTAAAAAAACATGGATGTCTAAACTATATTCTCTAAAACAATTACTTAGTGCCCGAACGAAAGCTGTTTTTTTCGCCAATCTCTGCGTCAGATAAACCCGTTCTTAATAAAACTGGTTAATCCTCGAAATACCAAACGTATTCCTGTGAGCCAGTTTCAAAACATCCCCTTTTGCCCGATCTCTGCGTCAAGCTAAAGTTTTAATCCTCGAAATATCCAATATATTCCTGCGGTTAAAATTTTCGCCTTCCTTGACCTCGAACAAAATTGAACATTTTGAAATTGGCTCTCAACATTAAGGTTTTCTCCAGAAATCATCAGTCTATTTTTGTCTGAGACAGGTCTGTAGAACGGAGCGTTAACAAAAAAAAAGGCCACGAACACCGGGGACTGCTTCCCACACCCCGGCCTTCGTGGCCTCGTTATCTGAAAATTTGCGTTTCGTTAACCGGACCGACGCCTTCATGACATCATAAAATCCATATCCTAAGAGAGATCTCATACTCGCTCGGAGTGGGACTATGTAGACATCTTCATGCTTACGCCAAGCCTTTAATCGGGTCAAACAGAATAAATTTGTACAGGTTACTGCACCGTCACCTTGACCGTATCGAGCCAGGTGCCATCCGGATTACCGTCTGCGTTACTATCGACAGCAAAATAAAAATCATATACACCCTCGGGCAGCGTACCGCTGAACACTCCTACATCGGGCGACAAATTAACCAGGTCCATCTGAATGCATCGATTAAGCCCAGCCACCCAGCCACCCATAGCGTAGACATAGCTATAAAACCCATAAAGCCCCGCTGGCGCAGATGCATTCGCGGCGACCCACCAGTCCGCCGCTTGACCCGCCCGACTGCCTGCGACAAGCCCCACGGTAACGAATAGCGAGTCCCCGCTTGAAACCGTCACCGGACCGTCCTGACCATTAACCTTGATATCCGGCACAGGCGGGTTTGGATCGGTAATGGCGCCGTAAACAATAATCTTTCCTTCGTCCACGTATTGCCATCCGGCTTCCAGGATGTCGATATCGGTAGTCCCTTCGGGAAGCGGTTCGACTCGAATGATGGTCGCGGAGCGCGAGGCGGCGCCCGCACTGTGATCCCATTCGTAGTTGTAGGGCCAGACCACATCCTGATTGGCGGCATTGCTGGCCTGATCAGGAGGCGAGGGCGCTTTCTGGGGCGGTACCAACCGGAACGGACCTTCTCCCAAAAGCTTGTTGTCATCCCCCAATACGCCCGGTTCCAGGTTCTGTCCTTCACGCTTGAAAGCCAGAAGCATTTTCAGGCCATCTGCGTTCACGATGAGATCCAGATCGCTCCGCCCGGCACAGGAAGGGGCGCCGTAATCACACCACCCATCCGTGGTATTCAGCGCCGTATCCGCCTGTGTATTGTATCGATAATACGCTTCGGGATAGACACCGTTCACGTGGTAGAGTTCAGAGTCGGAATCTATTTCCAGGGGATGATAGTTAGACCACCCATCCGGCGCGAAGACCGTAATGCCTGTGGCGGAGCCCAAAATGCCGGCATCCTTCAGCAGATCTTCTACGGGAACACCGGTGTACTGAACATAAAAATCACCGGATCGGCTGGTATTCATGAGCATGAACTGGGTGTGCTGGGTCATGGCTTCCAACTGGGCCTGGGTATAAATCCGGCTGGGCGCGGGCACCTTGGTGGGATCATCACCCGCGTTTCCGGGATACCGAACCGCAGCAATTTCTGCGGCATTGCTGTATCCATCCCCGTCCGAATCCTTATCCGCGATGGCGACTATGGCATTCTGGTTTCGGCCATTGACAAGATAATCCATCCCATAGGGGTTTAAAGTATCCACGATATTACCGCTGCCATCATACCCATAGCTATAGTGGCACCATTGGCAGCTTCCCAGGCTCATCCACTTCCCCGGTTTTTTTTCGTATTTCCCCCCGGCATGGCAAAGGGCGCAATGGTCCAGTTTTGTACCTGCCTTATCCGGATATTGCGCCACAAAATGTTGTGAATCATACTCCCCTTCATGATGGTAGGCGGATAAAACCACCGATACCGTCAACATGACCATGAATATGGCCCCCGTAACTGCGGCAAACTTTTTCATTCCTTCCTCCTCGTTGAAGATTTTATGGCCTCGTAAAAAATCACTGCAACGCAGTAGATGGGACTTTTTACAGCGCCATCAAAATTGAAGTTGAAAACGTCCGGTGACCACATCTTCACGGTCACTGTAGATGGCTTCCCCGGTGAGGGAGTCCTTGTCAATGAGCAAGGGACGATCAAAATTTGTTCTGGTGGCGTCAAGAAGCAAACGAACATAGGGATTGAGATACCAGTTGACGGCAATAGTATAGGCGGTGGCTTCCCGAACCGAAATCCCCGGTTCAACGAGATATTCATAGGTCGTATCACCCCCGTCGAAGTGATCATAACGAAACGCCAGACCCACTGCCCCCCAGCCCCCCTGCCAAAGGCTCCGAAGCGGCCGGATGGGTTGAATCACGCCTTGTTTAAGGGTCGGGGTTTCCCCTGTAATCATCCACAACAGGGACCCGTAATGATCTTCGAGGTTGATGTCAAACTGCGCGTCGCTGGTCTTCACATCCGTGAACTGCAAATTGATATATTCTCCCCACAGGAGCAAAGGACCATAAGCCCAGGCCAGTTCAGCGCCATAACGGGTACGCGCATCCACATCACGGATGATGTTGAATTTGGCCGCTGAATTCACATCGAAGAAGGGGGTCAACCCACTGGTTCTGACATCCACTTTGACGTTGTTTCGATCCACTTTGGCGTAGCTGTAAGATCCCCCGATCTGAAGCCCGTGCCACAAGGGAATGCCCATACTCCTGAAGGGGGCATACACAACCCGACCCGTAAGCTCCGGAGAATCCGAATCGCCTCCCACCGTGTCGTCCACACCGTCGCCATTAAAAATACCCACACCGTAATAAATGCGATCCTTCCACAGGGACGCGTGGGCCATGAGACCCACATCCCGCCGTGGTGTCAGAAAAAAACCCATTGCCCGTTCTGAAAAAGGAATATTTTTGTCGGAAGTATATTGTTCCAGGCTGAAGGGTTCTTTGAACTGGCCCACCCGAAAAGAGATAAACGGCAGCACCGCCGTGTCCACATAGGCATCTAAAAGTCTGCGCCCCCCGGCCCCTTGAAACTCGTACTGAAATTTGTAGAAAAAACGGTTGTAAAGGTGGCCCGTAAGGAGCAAACGGGACCGACGAATATCAAATCTATTTTTGTCGGGATCCGCATCGCTGTCATAGTTGAAATAGCGATAATCCACCTGAAGCAGGCCGCCGATACGCAATTCAAAAAGATCTTTTTCCCGTGAACGCAAATAAAAACCATCATCGAACACCGCTTCCAACGGAATATCATTCGTTTTTCCCAGAACCTTCTGAACGGTTTTTTCAGTTTCAACCTTGGCTGTTTTCAATCCCATCTTTTCGTCTGGAAGCGATAAGACAGATGGTTTTTTTCCCTCATGAGCAATGCCCATTTGACCCGGGGGCTGTGCTCTCACCTTCTCCTTGAGCGCCTGTTCTCTTTGAACCAGCCCCTTTTCCCGCTGCGCCAGTGCCTTCTCTCGATCCGCCAAAGCCTTCCGATCTTTAGCTAGGGTAGCCTTAATCTTCCCGGCCTGTTCATCGCTTATAGCGCCATTCTGCCGCAGCAGATCGAGCAACTGCTGAAGCGCCTGACTTTCAGCGGCACAAACACCGTTTGACCCAAAAAACAGCAGAAGAAGAAAGAGGGCCGCAAGCCCACCGGAATGCAGCTTCTCAAAAAAATATTTCATACGTCGAGTTCCTCACGCTTATGTCAAATCTGGTTCAAGCAGGGGCAAAAAAAAGGAATTTGATGCGCTTACCATAAAGAATGGGCAAGGTGCCTTTTACCGTTTATGGTTATTTATTGTCAAGATATTTTCAATCTCACAACAAAATATTTAGCTACAGGTCATTAATTACTAAAAGCACCTAGGAATAACCTATTGAGCTTGGAGATTGACTTATAGGCGCACACATGTTCTATTAGCACCAAATTAGAGGGGAAAAGACCCATGGAGATAAAATCGCTGCTGAATACCCGGGAGCTGGCGCAATTTTTGGGTATCAACGAAAAAATGGTTTATACGCTGATTTCCGAAAAGAATCTCCCGGCCACCAAAGCCACGGGAAAATGGCTTTTCCCCCGTCATCTGGTGGAACAATGGCTGGAAGCTCAGACCATCAATTTTCCTAAAACCCCGGATCCGCTGCCCCCATATCACGGCCTGCTCATTATCGCCGGCAGCAACGACATCCTGCTGGACAAAGCCATCTCTCTGATCAACCGGATGCACCCTGAAGAGATGGTGGCATTCGGGAATATGGGAAGCCTTGGGGGGATTCGAGCGCTCAAGCGAAATCATTGTCATATGGCTTCGAGCCACCTGATCCAGAAGGACGGAGAGGAATACAACTTCGGATTTGCCGTAGACGAGCTGGACCAAATGCCCGGCATCGTCAATTTCTGCCGCCGGGAACAGGGATTACTGGTTGAAAAAGGCAACCCCAGGGGCATTGGGTGCGTGGCCGATCTCAATCAAGCCGGCATCAAAATCATCAACCGCCCTTTGGGCACCGGAACCCGTCTGCTTCTGGACGAGGAGCTGGCCAAAGCCGATATTGAAGGAAATGGGATTGAGGGTTACAATAAGGAAGTATCCCGTCACCTCGACCTGGGGCTGGAAGTTCTTTCCGGGCGGGCACATGTCGGCCCCTGCATCCGGGCGGTTGCCGAGCTCCTGGACCTGGATTTTGTTCCGATAAAATGGGAGAGTTTTGACCTGTTGATCCTCAAAGAACATTTTTTTGAAAAAGGGGTGCAACAATTCCTGGGATTTTTGAGCGAACCGCCCTTCAAAAAACTGGGTGAGGATCTCGCCGGATATGACTTGCGTTTTTCCGGAAAAATGCTTTTCCCTAAAGGATCATAGCCGACCGATCTCGATCCGGGCCGGGGGCCGCCGACCAAAATGGAAACCCTGAAACCATGAGTGAACGTTATTTAAAAAACCGGCTGGACGAGCGCTGGCCCATATGGGCGGCAAAGGCATTAAGGCTGGTCTCCAGGCTGGTTCGGACAAAAGCCATAGGGATAGAACAAACCACAAGGGGTCCCTGCGGCATTGCGCACTGGCATGGGGATGAGCTGGCGCTGATCCCCCGTTTCGGCCACATCCGCCCCACCATCCTGGTCAGTCATTCCAAAGATGGCGCCATCATGGCCAAAGGCGCCACGGCACTGGGATATCGCGTCACCCGGGGGTCATCCACCCGGGGCGCCGTAGGGGGACTTCTGGCACTCATCAAGGCTGTGAAGGGAGGTCATGCGGTGGTGCTGGCAGTGGACGGGCCGCAGGGTCCTCGCGGCGTCTGCAAACCGGGAATTATCCGGGTAGTTCAGAAAGCAGGGGTTCCGCTCTTCCCGGTGGGGGTTGCGGGGTCAAACAGATTTGTATTTAAGAAATCCTGGAACCAGGCCTATCTCCCCCTGCCCTTTTCCCGTCAGGTGGTATGGATTGACAAACCCCTCTATTTCCCCAAAAAATCCGAGGCCTCGGAAATACCCGGGTACTGCCGCCAAGTGGAAAGAGCCATTGGGGATGCGCAGAAGAAAGCCGAGGCATTGCTATTGAAAGGATAAAGAAAACCCGAGGGAAGTGATCAAAAAGGCCATAAACAGCAGCCGCCTTTTCTGAACTCATTTTCACATGCCGCCAGCTGACCTCGATATCTCACGGCCCTTTTCTGAACCCGGCTCGCCACCTTCAACAGCCACGCCTTTTTGGCATAGGTTTTGCGGTTGTACCCACCTCGACCTTCATGATAGGCCAGATAAAGATTTCGCGCATTGGTCTTGGATATCCCGCACTTCTTAACGCTCAATGCGCAATACCACCCCACAAAATCAATGGCATCACCGAAATCATCCCGGTCAGCCCAGGAATTGCCCGAGCTTTCCTGGTATTCATCCCAGGTCCCATCCAATACCTGAGCATACCCATAGGCCGAGGAGGGCCGGGGGCCGGGGAAAATCCACAAACAGGTGGTGCGAGGTGGCTTGGCATCTCCAATATACTTTGATTCCTGGTGCAGAACAGCCATCATAACCGGAATCGGAATACCCCATCTTTCGTAGGAATCCACCGCATCTTCATACCAGTCATTATTCTCCCGGAAAATTTCGCAGAGGTTGTCCGGATTACGGGGTGGGTCGAAGGTCGCGCATCCACAAAAGGCGCTGAAAGTGAGAAAGGCAAAAATCATTCTCAGCCGTTTGCACCACAATAAAAATAGACGCATGTCTTCCATCCCTACTTCCTTTTATCGACCTCATATTCCACTTCAACCGTGTCTTTGAATCCCGTTTCCACCCGTTTCAAAATTAAAACAGGCAAAAAGGCGGACGGAATAACCAGCTTCGCGTCCATTTTTCCGGAACCTTTGATGTTGTTGAGGGGGACACTGGTGGTATAGAGCGTCCGCATGCCGTTGAGAATGGTCTTGGGCCCGCTGAGTTCGACTTTCGAAGGTTCGGTTTTTGCTCGAACAAGAAGCAGATCCGAAGGCAGTTTTCCCACCCAATCCACCTGTATGGGAAAGGTTTTTTGGATACGCGTGTCCAGGTTCACATCCACCACCATGGGTCTGACCTCCTTCAGGGAAAGTCCGGGAGGAATAGAAAGATTGTTGTTGGTAATGGCAAACGTGTTGGTCCCCGCAACCGCCTTGTCCAGATCCATCTTCACACGGATCTGTTCGGGACGGATGGATTTCAAAAGCGCTCTTGATCCCTGCAGGTAAAGTCGAACGGAGGTTGCTGATGTATTCAAAAGGTCCATCCCCGGTTTCTGATTAGCATACTCCACAGGAATGTCAAACACTTTGATGGCATCAAGCCCCCTGCTGATACTGAACCAAACGCCGGAAACGATTAGAAGAGACACCAGCGCGGCGATCCTCAGTTCAAGTTTCCTTTTTTTCAAAAATTGGCTCTGGTTTTCCCGAATTCCCAAGTGCTCCCTGAGGGCTTTGACCAATTGCTTTTTTCCATCAAGGGTCAACACATCGAAGCCTCGGGCGATGGTGACGGTTCCCCGTTCCTCGGATACAACAATAACCATCGCGTCGGTGGTTTCCGCCAATCCCGCAGCAGCCCTGTGACGGGTGCCATAAGCACTGGGCAAATCCTTTCGATGGGAAAGGGGGAGGATGACCCCCACTTCTACAACCCGGTTTCCATCAAGGATGGCCGCCCCGTCATGAACGGGATTGTTGGGCCAGAATATACTTTCAATCATTTCCGTGGAAGCCCTGCCATCCCATGGAATCCCTTGCTGAACAAATTCCTCCAGATCTTCTTTTCCGGGCAGAACGATAAGTGCCCCGATACGCCTTTTCGCCAGATCAAAGACGCTTTCGGTAATAATTTCCACAGGGGTTTTCGTTGGCTTCCGGGGTAGACCCCAAAGAATCGCCCAGATGTTTCGCGCCCGGAAAACGGATCTGATTTCGTTTCTGAAAACCACAATGACAATCAAGGCGGCAACAGCGATAATGCCCTCCATCATCCAGCTGGTCAAAATGAGTCCCATAGACACGGCCAATCTTTGCAGAATCCAGAGAAAGGCAATCCCCATAAGCACTCTGAAGGCATCCGTCCCTCGAAAAAGCGCGTAAAGGCGAAACAGGACATAACTGTTAAACGCGATGTCGATGAAGTCCTGCCATCGAATGCTGGATATAAAAATCAGAAGTTTCTGCAACACCTGTCACTCCGTAACGCTGAACCGCAGGGTTCGAAAAATTTTACCTTTAGAATCCGTTATCTCCACTCGCCAGGGACCCACATCCATATTTCGAATACGTATTTTGCTGAAGCTGGACCACTTGGGCGGTTTCAGGGTCAGCTTTACCTTTTTATCGGGCTGGTCCCGTTTGAACCAGTGATGGTAAACCACCGTTTTTTCAGGCACCGGGTCAAAAGCGGTGAAGCAGATGACGCTTCCAAGGGCCACACTGAAAACAATCGTCTCATTTTCCGGGTTCAGGTCTTCTAATCCCTCGCACATGACCGCTTTTAAGAGGGTCAGCCGGGGTGGCTTTTCAGGGAGTGGTCCCCCGCCCCGGTTATCGCCGTCAGCCCCATGAATGTCCTGGGCAAAACAAAAAAGAATAGTGAAAACCAGGCATAAGGACGTGCATGTATTCCATATCCTTTTCATAGAGATATCCTTTAAGAAAAAGCATCTGTTACACTGACTGCCAGTCATATCAAAACCATCCTACATTTTCAATGCGGGAAACCGGTTAACGGATGAAAATCTTTCATGGTTTCACTTAACTATGGACTTTTCACGGTTTTTATGCCACAATTTTAAGGATGCGTTGCTGTGGGTTGATCGCAGGCGGCGACATCCTCGCCCATCAAACCGACGCCCCTGATTCCTAAAAAAGGGCTTTTCCAGGAGAAACCACCCCATTGCCCCTTGATGCCATCATTATTGCGGAAGCCGGCGACGTGGGTTCCGCCGATATCATTCATGAACGCCTGCGCCTGGACGGCAAAGTCGCCACCATACAGGTTATAAAAAACTACCTGAAAAACAAAGGGCACGTTGTTCCCCCCGTTGAGGGAAGCGGCACCATGAACTGGGGCGCCGCATACCGTTTAAACGGCATCTACCTGCTCTCCTACCTGCTGAAAGGCGGTCTTCAGGTTAAACTGATCGACCGCTATTTCAAAGACAAAGCAACATTCAGGGAAATGCTCGCGGAGACCCCCCGCGCAGTGGTCGTCTCCACCACCTTTATTCGCAACAAACAGACGCTCCACAGGCTTGTGGAGGATATCCGTGACCAGGCGCCGGATATCTTCATCATCGCGGGGGGGCCGTTTGTCAATCTCTCCTACCGCATGCTGCAACGATCCAGTGATCCGGGCTATGAAACCCGCCTGGCCGAAAATGATTTCCTTTTTTTTCAAAATGAGCAACCCCAGGTCAATTTGTACATCACGGGCATTCAGGGCGAAGATATCCTGCTGGCGGCGTTACAGCGAATCCGTCTCAATCGCCCGGTGGACGATCTGCCCAACACGGTCCACTTTGATGGGGGGAAATATTCTTTTTCAGAACAAAAAGACACTATTTTCGACAATCTCAACGCATCCATTTCGTGGGAATCGCTCCCCGAAAAAATTTTCAGACCAGGGGTCATACCGTTGCAGACCAGTAAGGGATGTCCTTTCAAGTGCGCTTTCTGCAACTTCACCAAAGACCGCAGGCTGATGTTCATCAAAAGTCTGGACAGACTGATGGAAGAGCTCAAAGCCGTTTCGGCACGCGGGGTCAGGTTTGTCCGCTTCACAGACGACAACTTCAGACACGGCAGGGGCAATCTCAACACCCTTTCGCAACGTATCATCCAGGAAAACATTTCCGTCAAATGGATGACCATGGTTCGGGCAACCGCGCTGGAAGACGTTGATTTTCAACTGCTGAAAAAATCCGGCTGCATTGAAGTGCTCCTTGGCTTGGAATCAGCCGACCCGCAAATACTGGCTAACATGAACAAAAAAGCCAGCCCCCGGCTTTACGCCAGGGTGGTGAAACGACTCCTTGCGGCAGGGATTGATGTGTCTTGCTATTTTCTCTTTGGTTTCCCCGGAGAAACCCCGGAGACGGTTCAAAGAACCCTGGATTTC
>JAFCZI010000269.1 GCA_019314425.1 Deltaproteobacteria bacterium
GAATGGCCAGTATTTTAGCGTTTACCGGATTGTCTTCGACAATCAAAATACTCATAGCGGTTCCCCATGTTGTCAGATTGAACTTTGATGGTGTCGTAAAAAGTCCTCTCTACTGCGTTGCCGTGATTTTTCAGAATCTCAACATCCGATGTATGCCCGACGATCCTGAAAACCACTACGCCTTGTATATGGAACATCGTACAACGCCATCTATAGGTAGACCGTGACTTTTTATGAGACCATCAACGCTCGTTCAAAAGAAAAACACCTTCTGAGGTGTATGGGGGAGAGGAAATTGCTCGCTGAAGAGGGTCGCTCCGGGGGGCTTCAAACGACGCCATAAGCGAAAGCATTCGATCATTTTCTTCCGGGATTCTGAATCCCAGACGAAAGTAGTTTTTTTCAAGCCCCGGGAAATTCCGGCAGTCCCGGATATATACGCCGTTGGTCAGCAGGTGGGCGAGTAAGTGATCCAGGTTATCGGTCTTGCGCCATTGGCATAAAATGTAGTTGGCGGAAGGCGGAAAGGGGAGGATGCCATCCATATCTTTGAGGGCTTCAAAAACCCTTTCTTTCTCCGCATTCATGGCAAGACGGCTTTTTTCATCATAATCGGTGCATCCTGAGAGAAGCGATGCCACCCGGTCCGCGATCCCGTTGATGGCCCAGGGTTCTTTGGCGTGTTTCATTCGGGAAATGACCGACTCATGCCCTACCATCCCACCCAAACGAAGGCCGGCCACGGCGTAAAACTTTGTGAGTGAGTTGAGTACCAGCACATTGTTTTTGGGGTTTTCCGTGAGAAGACTTCTCTCCTTCCAATCATCCAGGAACTGCACAAAAGCCTCGTCAACGATAAACCATTTTTCAGGGAATTGATCCGCCAGTTCCAGTACAAGGGTTTTTGAAAAGAGGTTCCCTGTGGGGTTGTTGGGTCGCGCGATCCAGAGGGCGTCAACGTTTTTAATCATTTCCATCAGTTGTTCTTTTGGGGGAAAGGCGAAGTCATTGTGGGGAAACAGGGGACATCGAAGGACCTCGGCGCCAGCCAGGAGCGATGCCCGTTCATAATCGTGAAATGAAGGGGTTATGATCGCGGCCCTTTTGTACCCGAGTACTCTGGCGGCGAGATAGATCAACTCAGTGGAGCCGTTTCCGGCCAGGAAATTACGATGGGGCACCCCACAAACAGATTGGTAGTACTGAGCGACGCCATCTCCTTCCACGCTGGGATACTGCTCGATGGTTTCAAAGAGTTCCGACCACTTTTCTTTGATGATGGGGGGCGGTCCGAAGAAATTGAGGTTGACGCTGAAGTCCAGCACCCGTCTTTCGGCAACGTCTAGTCGTTGCATGTCGGCCTTGGGAACCCCGCCGTGTATATATTTTGAATCCGGTTCAGTCATCATGGTTGAATTTCCTCGATTTTTTTAAGCGAGCCCTGCCTAGTGTCTGAACGAAAAAGCCGTTCAGGCACGGTTTTAAGTTTCGGGTTTTAAGTTAAAAAGATCATACAATCTCAAAGAGTTGTAACCATCAATTCAAAAATGGAAAACTTTATTTCCGTATTTTCGTTCAGGCACTAACTAAGGCGCGTCTCTGAAAGAGATGCCGTTTAACAACGCGTTCAGAGACATCTTCAGCGGCACAGGTATATTCTCATCCGTAACGAGATCTCTGAACTGGGGAATTTCTCTGCCGGCGATCTCCTCGGCCACGGTTTGGCACCAGAGTTGATAGCTTGAAAGATCGTTGATCAGACCCCTCTGGTAGTTGTCGCTCAATGCAAAGGCGGTTTGTACAAACCCGGCATAGCGCGGTTCCATGAGAATTTCTTCAAGGGCAATGGTTGCCTGTCCCTTTTTGGCCATGCAGTCGCACTGGGCTTCGGAAACCAGTTCATAGACCGTTATTTTTCTGTCGCGCAGACGTTGGAAGATACTTCGCGCGGTTACAAGACCGTTTTGTTTGGAAACCGCTTCCACGACTCCCTGGTATGCGGCCCTGGCGATGAGTTCCCCCATCTTGGAGTGGCCGCCGGCAAGTTTAACAGAATTTCCCGTTCCCTGGACCACCAGAATATTGTCGGTTCCCGTGCCCGTGGCCTGATAACGCCGGGGGGTGACGCTGCTCCTTACATCCAGATCCATCAACGCCGCTGTTTTGGCTTCGGTGGCAGTAATGATGGCCCGGGTCATGGCACGGGGGGTGAGCTTCATGTTGGAAAGAAGGATGATGTTTATGGTTCCCGGTTCATAGTATCGCCCTTCGTCTTTGCCCATCCTGAGGGCATTTGATTTGACCCCGGCCGTCACCAGGGCATAGACTTCCATGTCCTTAAATTGTTTCCGGATGATGGTGAGATGATCCATGTCCGCGCCGGTAAAGAGAAATGAGGATGTATCAGCGGACATTTGTAAAACGTTGTATACCCGGGATCGCGACTGTGCCAGGCCCGCATGGTGCTCGATAGCCCAGCACGGCGGCGGGGAGTAGTGGTTGCCCACGGATTGGATTCCTGTTCGCTCCCCTTCAAGGGTTGAAACTATTCTTAAGGGTTGGGTGAAATCAATCACCAGGGTTTTGTTCAGGAAGTCATTGATGGTGCTGTAGATGATTCGCGCGTCCTTGACATAGTTCAGGTTAAGATCGATTTTTCGGGTCCTTAATATCTTCTCATCCAGGACCTGAAATGCTTTTTTTGAAAACAGTTCCGAATAAATCATGGATGAAAGCCAGCTTACGAAGTACCCCGTGTGGGTGGCCGCCCGGCAGGTGAGTTCGCAGGGGAAGTAAAAAATGTGGCCGTTTTTTACGGCATCCACCTCCTTCCATCCCGGACGATTGAAAAAGGCGTTTGCGGTCTCCCGGTCTCCGCCGCACCCGTAGATGACCTGAGGGTTGAATTTTACCCACTCCTCCTTGCTGATATTGACCACCGCGCCCTTTCTGCCCAACTGAGGCGGAATGCCCCCGGCGGCCCGGATCATCTCATTTTGAAATGAGTCGTCCCCGGGTGTCATCACCGTGCTGCGGCCCATCAGTCGAATGACCCGTTGTCGTTTTTCCGGGGGAATCTTTTTCACCTTTGCGGCAATGGTTTGTAGCTGATCGTTTATGGACTGAACCAGATTCTGCGCTTCTTTTTCCTTTTTGAAAATCTTTCCCAACAGCAGGATTTTTTTCCGGCTGTCGGCCATAGACTTCGTTCTCAGTTCAACGAGGGGGAAGTGGCTGTTTGAAAATCGCTCTTGAACCCCTTTGTGAAGGTCGGAATGGAAGATGAGATCGGGTTTTGCAGCTTCAATCACGTCAAGGGAAGGTGAAAAATAGCCTCCGACGATTTGTTTGGCGGCATTTTCGGCAGGATAGATGTCGTGGTAGGTTACGGCTTTGACCGCATCGCCTGCACCGATTTTATAAAGTATTTCGGTGATGGACGGAACCAGGGACACCACCCGCGTGGGTGGCTTTAGGATTACAATCGTTTTGCCCGCATCATCCACGAATTGGAAAGAAAGAGCGGTTGCCGGAACAGTAAACAGAAGAACCAACGCGAACGTGGTATAGAGGAAATGATGTTTTACAGAAAAAAGAATGCGATTCAGCTCTTTCATTTGTGGCTCCCTTAGCGTTATGCCTAAGACCTGCATTCAACTTCTTTGAAAATAGAGATAAAAATCGGTATTTCAATCCTTTGATGCCCTCGTAAAAAGTCACATATACAAGGCGTAGTGGTTTTTCAGGATCGTAGGCATACAGGTAGTAGGTT
>JAFCZI010000270.1 GCA_019314425.1 Deltaproteobacteria bacterium
CGCTATTTGGGCTATGAAGCTCGGTTACAAGAATGTTTATCGCTGTCCGGGTGGTATAAGGGGGTGACTTCAGGCTGGCTTTCCGGTTGAAAAAGGGAGTTAGTGCCTGGACGAAAACCGGCATCCTTACATAAGGCGCAAAAAGTAGTTTACACTTTGTAGGTGCGGATTTATCCGCACATGGGCTCAAGCTGTGCGGCTGAAGCCGCACCTACATTGCGCAATGGGGTGGCAGCAACAAACGGTCATACGGATACAGTTGGAATCGAACGGAAGTGGAGGCATTTGTCGAGCTTATCAAGTAACGATCAAAGAGCCGATTATGTTTGCCGGCGGGGTTTCCCGGATGCAGATCAATGCGAGGGCGGTTGGCATAGCCGTCGCGACGGATATACCACCGGTGATCCAGAAGGTTTCGACAAGATCAATCAATTATGGGGGCCTGTTTAAAATGCCTTGTGCTCCACAGACCATAGGAATTTCCAATAGCCCGCAGAAAACCTATCGATATTTCCAGTTTGACGTATTGAATTTATCCATGTAAATGTTGCCCCAAATGGAAAGATAAACTCAAGGAAACGGGGTTTAATCGCCTAATTCCGTAAAATGACGAAAAGGAGGCGAGGGATGGGCCAGGTGAAAAACTTCTTTGCGGGCCGGTGGGGAATGATCGGCGTCGGCGCCTTTATCGGGGTGCTTGCAGCCCTGTTGCAGAAATTGGGCAACCCCGGGAACATGGGGATCTGCGTGGCCTGCTTTGAAAGGGATATAGCAGGCGCAGTCGGACTTCACCGGGCGGCGGTAGTCCAGTACATGCGGCCCGAGATCATCGGATTTGTCTTGGGCTCCCTAAGGATTGATGATGTCATTATTGAACTTTTTCAAAGGAAAAAAATCTGAGGATTCTTCCGGGACCAAAGACTCGGATCGCGGCATTTTGGTGTTCGAAAATACCAGCGAGGTGATACGGGCCGAGACCGTTCTCAAAAAAGAGGGATGGAAGATCCGGGTTATGGGACCTCCGCCCGAAATCCGGACCGGATGCGATCTGGTCATAGCGTTTCCCCTCATCGAAGAGCTGAATATCCTCAGAACCCTTGAGGCCGCAGGAGCGGCACCTCTGCAAATAGTCCCCGTCACCAGCCCGCTGCTTCAGCCGGTGGATGTCTTCCAAACCAGGGACTATGGTCGGTATCTCATGGTCCGTGCCGCCAATATGAAATTAACCGTCCATAAGGAAACCCTTGTCGTGGTCAATATCTCGGGAGGGGGATGCCCGGATGTTCCCTATTTAGCGCAGGAAATGGTGGGAAAACCACTGGCGGACATCCCGGCGCCCGAGGAGATCGGCCATACTCTCTGCGGTTATGCCCTTCAACTGGCATACGAGGAGATGAAACGTCAATGTTAGCTGTGGTTGGAACCGTTCCGGATCAGGACTTCCCGCTGGTAACCGGGAAGGTTGTTCTTCAAGATGATTTTATTTCGATTCAGGGAAAACGCGCTCCGGGGAACCCCGGCCCTTCTGGCCGCTGCCGTCAAGGTGGGCGAGGTCATGGGGCAACCCCCGCCTGTGGGATATCTTGTGGGCGATATCGGATTGGGGGATGGGAGTCGACGGCTGTATGCCCATTTGAGTGAAAATTCAGTTGAAGGGAATATCAACGCCGTTGCCTTTCACTATCTCCAACCGGACGTGGATTGGCATAGTCGGGTCCTGTTTGCATTAGAAAAGATGGCCCATCGACCGGTGCTGATTGCGGACGCCGGTTTTATGTATGCAGCCAAAATGAGCGGGCAGGCATCAGAATATGACCTGTTCACCCCCGACGTGGGGGAATTGGCCTTTTTAGCGGATGAAGAGGCCCCACACCCTTTTTACACACGGGGATTTATCCTGCACGAAGATATGAGAACGCCTGCACTGATTGAACGGGTTTACCGGCACGAAAACGCCGCCGCCTGCCTCCTGGTAAAAGGACAACCGGATTATGTGGCCGACCGGCAGGGGATACATACCACGATTGATCTGCCCGTGGAAGAGGCCATGGAGGCGATTGGCGGCACCGGAGATACGGTAACCGGCATTGTCGCGGCCTTGATCGGCGCCGGCATCGAGGTCAGGGAGGCCGCCATTCTGGCCGCGCGGGTCAACCGGCTGGCAGGTCATTATGCGAGGCCCACACCCGCCACTCAGGTCACGGATATTGTCAAGCAGATCCCGGCGGCTCTGGCCCGGATTTTGGATGAAAAGACCCTCATGTCGGGGAACCGTCGTGTCTGATGCAAATAACCCGATTCAACCCGAAATGACTGTTCTGGATGTCATTTCCCGCTACAGGCAAACCGAGGCGGTTTTCAAACGATACGACGCGTTGGTCGGTGAGTGCGTCTGCTGCCGGGCCCTCTTTGAATCCCTGCGGGACATGGCTGGAAAATACAATTTGGACCTGAAAAAGCTTCTGGCGGATCTGGAGTCGGCGATATTGCCGACCTGTAGTGAAAGGGCAGGGAAGGATAAAGAAAGATGAAGGCCCCGGACCAAGCGGACCATGCAAAAGATCCCAATCGAAAAAGGGTGATCATCAGCCGTCTGGATCGGGGCCTGGACGAATTGGTCGGAAAAGTGGAACAGAAGGACGACCTGCTCGTTGTTGTCACGACCGACCACTCCACCCCCGGTTCATCCGCCCTGATCCACTCGGGAGAACCCGTGCCCGTAAGTTTTGCAGGTACGGGTATCCGGTGCGATAAAGTGTAAACTACTTTCGAATTGTTATGAAGGTTGCCTAAAAATGTAACTGAAAAGGAGAACCAACGATGAAAAAAATTCTTGTTTGCTTAACCGTTTTGCTGTCTCTTCCCGGAGTGGCGTGGTCCCTGGAAATTTACCAAAAAGGCGACATATCCTTAAACGCCGGTTGGTGGGGACAGGTATGGTATCAAAATGTCTCCGACATGGACACCAATGGCGACGGAAAATTTGATGATGACATCAATGATTTTCTGATCCGCCGCAGCTATTTTTACCTCAAAGGCACGGTAACCCCCGATCTCAGCTTTTTCCTCCACTTTGCCGGCGATAAACTGGGAATGGATGAGATTAATAATGATTCCGGAAAAGGACTGGGCTCGGGAATCGCCCTGCGGGACGGCTGGATCACCTATAAACTGTTAGGCAATGACCTTATGGTTCAGGCCGGACGCATGTACATCCCTTTCACCCGTAATTACGGTACCACCTCAACAAAATCAATGCTGACCACGGATCTTGACTGGGGTCAGGGTGGCCTGCGCAGCAACATTTTCTACCCCAGCAATATCGGTCGTGATGACGCAGTTACCCTGTGGGGCAATATTCTTGACGATAAGCTGCAGTACCGTTTCATGGTTGGCGACGGCGAAGAGAGCCGCGCCAAAAATCCCGATGATACCATGCGCTTTGCCGGTCGTCTGAGCTACAATTTCTTTGACCCGGAAATCAAATGGTTCAATGCCGGCACCTATCTCGGCACCAAACGGGTGCTGGCCCTCGGGGTTGGGGCTGATTACCAGAAAGATATGGTGCTTGGGGGAGTGAAGGACGACTACTCTGCCTGGACCGTCGATCTTCATTGCGACCAACCGCTGGCCAACGGTGACAATCTGACTTTTGCCGCCTCCTATATCGACATCTCCCATGGGTGCGGCTCTATTGGATTACGCAAAGAAGTCATAAATAATTAGATGTTAGCTGAACTACTTGCCA
>JAFCZI010000271.1 GCA_019314425.1 Deltaproteobacteria bacterium
TTAGATTGAGCTTTTCCTTTCTTTGCAGTTCCCGGATCAATATGGCGATGGAATAGGGCTCTTCACCGGTCGCGCAACCGGCCGACCAGATTCGCAGGGAAAGGTCTCGGCTGTGCAACTTGTCAAAGACCATGGCCGGGAGTATTTTGCCGGCGATATAATCGAAGGCAAGGGTGTTTCGGAAAAACCGACTCACATTGATGGTCAGCACATCCACGAGGTTGTCGAGCTCATGGGGGTGTTGTTTCAGGTATTCAAGATATTCCGGGAAATCAGCGCATTTTGTGGGCGTCAACCTTTTCTCCATCCGGCGCTCGACCATGGACGCACGGTAGCCGGAGAAGTCAAAACCTCTCTCTTCGTTGAGGTAATTTAAGACCCGCTTTAGTTCTCTATTCATTCGAATCCATCTCGAATATTTCCGCTTCAATCGCAGAGCGCCCTGAAGTTACAGTAATCGCAGAGCCGACTCTTTTGGGGGGTAAAGAGCGCTTTATCCTTGGGAATATTTTTCTGAACGTCCTGACAGAATTTATTCATATCCGCTGTTTCTTTTCTGATCTGTTTGGCGAATGCCTCGATATCAGACGAATTTACGGTGATATCGATTTCCTTGTAATCAGGATGCAGGTAGGCGACAATGGGAGAGATTTTCGCCGGCTCTTTTTCAAAATGATAGGCGGCCCAGGCCGTATATCCCACCATTTGCCTACGATGCTTTTTGAGATCGGGCTTACCGGTTTTCCAATCCATGATAAAGAGTCGATCATGTACCGGAAACATGAAATCCACTTTGCAATAGGCTTTCATGCCGCCGATGCGGGTTTCTCCATATCCGGGGGGTTCAATGAGCCATTCATCTTTCTTATGCACTGCAAAATCGATCAACCAGGTCAGCCGGTCACTGTTCAGAAAATTTTCAAGGGAGATTCGGACCTTTTCGAAAACCCTTTCGGCGCCAACGGATGTCATCCGGCCGTAATAGATTTCCTGAAAGGTTTTGGCTTGAACATACGCCTGGGTCATTTTTTCGGCATAATCATAAAAACGCGCCTTGTCGATATCTTTTGCGGTTATCTTCAGTCTTTCAAGGAGCGTTTTGTTGACGTCGTGAACGATATTGCCGACTTCCAGGGGAATGGAGGTCATTTTTTTTAACGCAAGTATTTTTTTGGCGGGGTGTTCGGGATCGTACTTGGCGTAATAGTTGTAGTAGTATTGCCGCTTGCAGGTTTCAAACAGGTTGTATCGGCTGACCGACCAGCCCAGTTTAGGGGTGAAAACAAATTGTCTCATGGGTACCTTTGGTGTATATCAAACAGCATTGTCATTCTCTTTGACGCTCGTCCCGGATTATCGACTTTTGGAAAGGTTTTGTAAATGGATAATAACGCTCAGCTTAATCAAAAAACGCTGAAGACGGCAGTACCGCAGACTGAAATTCCCACACAGAAGCTGAATGACCTCATTCAATTGGCCTATCGATCGGGCGCCGGCGAGGTCGGTATTGCAAACGCATCCCATGTGTCTGTTGAGGACCCCCTGGCCAATGTTTGCCGGGAAATCCGATGCGGGGCCTATGGCCTTTCGCCAAGTTGTCCGCCCCATGTTTCGGGGCCGATCGGTTTTCGAGAATTGATCCGGAAGACCCGCCATGCTGTGGTGATTCGGGTCGATGTTCCTTCGTCGGTCATGTTTTCAAATGAGCGCGATGAAGTCATGCAATTGCTTCATGAAATCGTTTCCGGCGTGGAGCAGGCAGCTATCCGCATGGGATATGCTGAATCCAAAGCCTTTGCCGGCGGGTCATGCAAGAAAATTTTTTGTCGTGATCATAAGGCATGCCGTGTGCTTTCCGAACAAGGGGAATGTCGAAACCCCCAATCTGCACGCCCTTCCATGTCCGGGTTTGGCGTTAACGTATTAAAATTGATGCAAAAAGCCGGTATTCCTGCGGACAAGAGCCCGACTCCCGACCAGGCCGGTTACCATGAAGAATCCATGTCATGGGTTGCTGGTGTGGTGATGGTGGGTTAAGGTAAAAATTATAACCGTTGGCGGTTTTTTCGTGTGCTCTTTTGGTTTTTTAGAACCGTAAACCGTTTATCCCTCTCATTTTCCTTTTACCGCCAAGTTTAGATGGATGGCCACCATGTTCTCTTCGGTCTGTCCCTCCCCAGTGCTTTCAATAATTTTGAGCCGGGTCGCATCTATTCCGTCGGCGCTTGCCAATTGCGTCATCACGGCTGTGGCACGCTTTTGAGCCAGTATCATGAGGGCGTTTTCAGCCAAGGGTTGTTGTTTTACAAGGTTTTGAAAAAGCGCCGTGTAAAATCCGGCCGGGTCGGGTTTAATGGGCGTTGAAGGCTTTTCGGGTAGAGGCTTTTCCTTGGTTTTTTCACCCTTGGGTGGGGAAGGCTTCAGCCCGTAAGTTTGCTTTAATATATTCAATGCTGCCCCATCCATTCGCTCGGAAGCCATGGTATCAAGGACCTTTTGGGCGGCCGGATCTGTGGTGTTTAACGGTTCGATATCCAGGTTCAGATCGGTAACCCCGGTTTTGCCCATCCGTTTGGCCAGTGCTTGTCTGACAGCCAGATGTTTTAGCACCGCACCGTCCGCTTCAGGGGCGTACTGCCCCTGGATTTCGATGGTCAGCTGAGGACGTTGCTTAATGGCAACCGCTAATTTGGCCAGTTTTTCCGCCTCCGGCGGTGTAATGCGCGACCGTCCCACCTCGAAATTCACAATACCCAGATCTTCCTCGTCGCCGCCTATAAGGGATGCCAGCGCCCTGAAAGGGGCTGTGACCATTTTGGTGAGCACATTCACCAGTGCCTTCCAAACCAGATGGCCGTAGCTGAATTCCGGGTCGTCGAGGCTGCCGGAGACCGGCAGGCCCAGCTGAATGCGGTCGTTGGTATCCTTCATGAGTGCAATGGCCAGATCCAGCGGCAGATCTGTGGCATCAGATCCCTCCACCCGTTCTCCCAGTTCCAGACTGTCCACGATAATCTGATTTTCCCCTTTGAGCCGGCTGTCCACAATTTCGTAATTGAGATCCAGGGAGATTTTACCGGAATTGATTTTTCTGCCGGCAAATTTGGCCGAGTAGGGGGTCATGCGGGTCATTTCCACATTGCGAAAAACCATTGATACGTCGCTGTACCCTTTGACGTTCAGCGGCGCCAGTTCACCCTTGATCTTGGCTGACCCGTATTGGTTTACGCGACCTTCCAACGCCATCATTATCCGTCGATCGGGTGTGGAGGACAAACCGTTGATCACGCCGCCGAGTTCATGGATTTTGGCGCCAAAGGGTGGAATCAGGCTCAGGTCGGCAAAGTCCAGCTCAGCGTTTTGAATGCGGATTTGATTGACGTCAACGGAAAACGTCTTTGCATCCTTTTTGGGTGCCGTGTTCTTGTCGAGGGCGGGCGTTTTTTCAGGCGGTTTCGAGGATGAAGCCAGAACGTCTTCAAAGTTGAGACTGCCGTCCTCTTTAATGATAAGCTGGCCTATGGGATGATTCAGCAGAACCGTTTCGATGCGCAATTTACCCGGCACGGTGCTGAATTGAATCCCTTGGGCGCTCAGTGAATTCCAGCCCAGGAACTTTTTGCCGCTTTCCGGCCGGATGAGCGCCAGGTCTTTGATGCCGCCGCCGCCCCGAAAGTTCAGGGTATCCGCGCCGTCTTTATCCTTTTTGTAGTTCATATGGCCTTTGATAAAGACATTGC
>JAFCZI010000272.1 GCA_019314425.1 Deltaproteobacteria bacterium
TATTCCGGCATAACGAAATTGACCCCGCCATTGGTAGATATGCCGGCACATAGCCTCATCCACAAAAAATACCAGACCCTGGTTCCTGGAATCGTGAAAGCATTAAAAGAGATGAAAGCGGATGGGACATTTGAAAAAATTAAGGAAGATGTCCTGAGAAAGTACCACTTGAATTGACACGGGGGCGGTCCACATGCAGAAAAGTATCCGTCAGGATTTAAGCATAAAAATCAGTTGTGTGATTTTCTGTATCAGTATTATTGTCGGCATCGTTTATTATTTATTTTCGATTCACTATTATGACAAAGAATTAAAAAGCGCTATAGAACATCAAACAAATCACATCGCTAACACCTTTACAGCACAGCTCTGGCTGTTCGATCTCAATACAACAAAGGAACTTTGCAAGCTCCTTTTAGAATCACCGGAAATCAGTGGCTTGCGTCTGCTTGACCATAAGAAAAAAGTGGTTTTTGAACAAGCGCCATCCCATAAAAAGACGATTGTTCATGTCAACCGGTCGCTTCGTCATAAAAGTGGAAAACTCGTGGGTTATGTGGATATCTTTTACACCGACGCTTTTTGGGAGCAAGAGCGAACCAGTATCATCATCATCGGGATTTTAATGATGATTGGAACCATGTTGGGGGCGTTTCTTTCTATCAATATCCTTCTTAAACGCTACCTTTCCAGACCGTTGGAAGATTTACAAAAAGACATGGTTTCGCTGGCCAAGGGCGATTTTCAGCAATCAGGCCTGGTCGGGCAGAAAACTGAAATCCAGAATATCATTGATACGTTCAATAAGCTGGCAATTAGTCTTCGAGAAAAAGATCAAGAGGTCATCAGCAAAACCGAGGCCCTGCGGGAAAGCGAAGATAAGTACCGTTCGATGATGGAAGCGATGATAGAGCCGATATATATTTGCTCGTCTGATTTTCGGGTTGAATATATGAACCCTGCAATGATCCGGCGGACAGGACGTGATGCCGTGGGGGAGCGTTGTTTTAAGGCTTTGTACGATCTGAACGAAAAATGCCCATGGCGTTTGCTTTATAAGACGCAACAAGGTGAAATTTTTGAGTTAAATACTGTCAACCCGAAAGACGACCGCTCTTACCATATTTCCTGCATGCCCATTATTAACGCAGATGGATCTGTTTCAACGATGGCAATTTTTAGAGATACTACCGACTTTATAAAGCTGCAAACCCAGCTCCAGCATGCCGAGAAGATGGAGGCCATCGGAATCCTCGCGGGAGGGGTGGCGCACGATCTCAACAATATCCTCGGGGGTCTTGTCAGTTATCCTGAACTGTTGTTGTTAGAACTCCCTGATGACAGCCCTTTAAGGGAATTCATTTTAACCATACAACGGTCAGGACAAAAGGCAGCTGCGGTTGTTCAGGATATGTTAACCTTGGCGCGGAGAGGCGTTGTTGCTGCTGAGGTGGTTAATTTAAATGAGGCTATTGATGAATACCTGAAAAGCCCTGAACTTCAAAACCTTCAATCCTACCCACCCCCGCGTTCACATAGAGACCCATCTTGCAACAGACGCTCTCAATATCTTAGGATCTATCCATCCATCTTTCCAAGACCGTCATGAACCTCGTTTCCAACGCTGCCGAGGCCATGCCCGAAGGGGGGCGTCTAACCATATCCACGGAAAACCGGTACATTGACAGGCCCATAAGCGGTTATGACACTGTAAAGGAGGGTGATTACGTGGTGCTCACTGTTTCCGACACCGGAACAGGCATTTCCCCTGAAGATATGGATAAGATATTTGAACCCTTCTATACCAAAAAGAAGATGGGCAGAAGCGGAACGGGCTTAGGCATGGCCGTGGTATGGGGGACGGTGAAGGATCATAATGGATATATCGATATCCGGAGTGCTGAAGGAAGCGGAACCATCTTCACCCTTTATTTTCCGGTGACCCGGAAATCGGTTGAAGAGCGAACCGAAATATCTTTAAGCGAGTATATCGGAAATGGCGAAGCAATTCTAATTGTGGATGATGTGGAACAGCAACGGAAAATTGCCTCCGGCATGCTGAAAGAATTGGGTTATTTGGTGGCATCGGTTCCAAGCGGGGAGGCGGCGGTTGAATATCTGAAAGAGAAGTCGGTTGATTTGATTGTCCTGGATATGATTATGGACCCGGGTATGGATGGTCTCGACACCTACAAGAAAATTCTCGAAATCCACCCCGGGCAGAAGGCAATCATTGCCAGTGGTTTTTCTGAGACAGACCGTGTCAAAGCGCTTCAGCATCTCGGTGCGGGGGCCTATATCAAAAAACCGTTTTTGCTGGAAAAGCTAGGCGTTGCGGTTAAGGAAGAATTGGGGAAATAGAGGGGGGTTTTGACAACCTATGAACATCGAACGTCGAACATCGAATTTTGAATAAAGGTGCCTTCACAAACCCCGCAGGGGTTGTGTCGTATAGCCGGTGGTTTTAACCACCGGTAACCTTGATCCCAAAACATGAGTCCTGAAAGGACGACGTTATGAACAGGTTGCAATGATGCCAACATCGTCCCTTCAGGGCTCAAACATGGGGGACCACCCCAACCGGTGGTTAAAACCACCGGCTATACGATCTTTCCCCTCCGGGGATGCTTTTTGACCGGAGGAACAGGTTGCAATGATGCGGAGCCTGGCGGAAAACGTTCGGAGGGTTTTGGATGGAGAATGACACAGGAAAATTTCTAATGACCCAAAAACCGACCCGTGGGGAACCGGCGCGTAGACCGGAAGAGGCAACACCCGAAGCAATCGAACCTGATCCGGCGGAAAGAGGGCAGGGGAAACCGGAAGACGCTTTTTTTGCTAAGAAATCCGTAGCCTTCATAGCCGGAATTCTGATTTTGTTTGGCCTGTACCTCTCCAGCCTTTACAGTTACCTCCTCTTTCACAGCCTCGCCGAGATTTTCAGTATTGTGGTGGTCTGGACCATTTTTGTTCTCGCCTGGAATTCCCGCCGAATCATGGACAATAATTATCTCCTCCTTATCGGCATTGCCTATCTGTTCATTGGGGGACTGGATCTTGTTCACACCTTAGGCTACAGGGGCATGGGGATATTTCATGGGTACGACGCAAACTTACCCACTCAACTATGGATTGCTTCTCGTTATATGAAAAGCCTCTCTCTTCTCATCGCCCCCCTGTTCCTGTCCCGAAGACTGAGAGCGGATCTTGTCCTGACGATATACGCCCTAATTACCGCCCTTGTGCTGATGTCAGTATTCTATTGGCATATTTTCCCCACGTGCTTTGTAGAAGGGGTGGGGTTGACCCCTTTCAAAAAAATCAGCGAATATATCATCTCAATTATCCTGATCGGCGCCATCACGCTCTTGTTTCAAAAGCGTAAAGAATTTGATGGAAGGGTGTTCCGATTGCTCGTAGCAGCCATGGTTATAACCATAGCTGCAGAATTGGCTTTCACGTTTTATATAAGCGCCTATGGCTTTTCCAATCTGGTTGGCCACTATTTTAAGATCATCTCCTTTTACCTCATCTATAAAGCCATTATTGAAACAGGGCTGACAAGACCCTACACCCTTCTGTTTAGTTCTACTTTGTCACTTTCCATTTAGGGCTCTTTTTTCATATATATTATTGATTTAATTTGTATTTTTCTGTTGACATGATCGGGATAACATGTTAGTTTCGATTCATGAAAAAA
>JAFCZI010000273.1 GCA_019314425.1 Deltaproteobacteria bacterium
ATATGAGTAAAATGTTCATGACACCCTATCCCCTATAGAATTGGGACTGTTTTGTCAAAAGAGTTCTTTACGGATTTTGAAGGGGCAACCAAAAAACACTTGACAAACGAACCCGGCTGACTTAAAAGGGTTATGTCGTGTGAATAAATTATTTGATTTTTTGAAACTCGTACCCAAAATGATATCAATACCCAACAACATTATCGTCATTATCAACGCAGCAGGGATTCTTGTATCCTTGTTGCTTCTTCTCCTTTTGCTTAGGGTAACCCAAAGCCAAGACCTGATAATGACGTAGCGAACCAAGCAGATTTTCCCCCAGCCGTTATTAGGTCTTCCTGATAACGGTTTTTTTTGTCCGAAATTCGAAATTTTGGGGTTTTTAGTTCAGAACGATCATTGGAGAAAAAGAATGGACAGAGAAGTTTTCATCTATGATACTACCCTGCGCGATGGCACACAGGGCGAACAGGTGAATTTTTCAGCGGAAGACAAACTGCGAATTGCTCGAAAACTCGATGACTTCGGGGTCCACTATATTGAAGGTGGTTGGCCCGGGAGTAATCCAAAGGACGAACGTTTTTTTGAGATGGTGAGAAAAGTTAATTTTCGCAGGGCGCGCTTAACGGCTTTTGGCAGTACACGGCACGCCGGGATCAGCCCGGAAGAAGACGATAATCTTCGTGCCCTTTTGAAAACCGAAGCAGAGACCCTCACCATTTTCGGGAAAACCTGGGACCTTCATGCCACCCGGATTCTGGGTGTTTCCCTGGACGAAAATTTGGCAATGATTGAAGATACGGTGGCCTACCTCAAAAAAGAAGACCGGCAGGTCATTTTCGATGCGGAACACTTTTTTGACGGGTATAAAAGGAATCCCGATTACGCGCTCAGGGCCGTGAAGGCAGCTGAAGCAGGCGGCGCCGATTTTATTGTATTGTGCGATACCAACGGGGGCGCTTTGCCCGATGATGTGGGCGCTATTGTGAAGGCGGTCAAAGCACGATTCGATTTGCCATTGGGAATTCATACACACAATGACTGCGGCCTGGCGCTTGCCAATTCGTTGGTGGCGGTTCAGGCGGGGGCAAGTATGGTGCAGGGCACCATTAATGGATATGGGGAGCGATGTGGAAATGTCGATCTCATATCCGTTGTGGGGAATCTCCATTTTAAAATGGGCGCCAAATGCGTCACCGATGAAAGCCTGGGCCAATTGACCGAGCTTTCACGTTTTGTGAGTGAAGTGGCCAATGTTCCACCTCTGAACCAACGGCCATTTGTGGGAAAAAGCGCATTTGCCCACAAGGGTGGGGTGCATGTGAGTGCCGTCTTGAAACTTCCGGAAGCCTATGAACATATTTCCCCTGAACAGGTGGGCAACCGTCGACGCGTTCTGGTATCGGATCTTTCAGGTAAGAGTAATATTGATTTCAAGTCTCGTGAAATGGGGATCAAACTGGGTGGAAACGGTTATGGAAGTGAAAAGATTGTTTGTGAAATCAAGCGATTGGAAGATGAGGGTTACCAGTTTGATGCCGCTGAAGGGTCACTGGAACTGTTGATCAAGAAGATAACGGGCCAGTTTGAAGAACCTTTTGTTCTGGAATCATTGCGGGTGACCACCGAAAAGAATCGCGACCGTTCCGGCCCAACGCAGGCGACCATTAAAATTGCGGTGGGGAATGAATACGAGATTACTGCCGCCGAAGGTAAAGGACCGGTCAATGCCATTGACAATGCCCTCAGAAAGGCGCTCACTAAATTTTTCCCCCAGATTAATGAAATGACTCTGGTGGACTTTAAGGTACGCGTTATTGACGGGGGCGACGCCACCGCGTCTAAAGTTCGGGTTCAGATTGAATCAAGGGATTCCCGCGAGATCTGGTCGACCATCGGTGTGTCGGAGAATATTATTGAGGCCAGTTGGCAGGCCCTGGTGGACAGTGTGCAGTACAAATTGCTGAAAGAATCGGATCAATCAAATAAAGGTGAATAAATTAGATGGAAACCCATCAGATAAACAGAGGGATCTCCGCCGCAGATGCCACATTTTTCGTGGGTCTGTGGAGGGTCCTTATGGGGCGCGAAAGGGTAAATGAGGTATTCAGAGAAAGTTATTTTTGAATGCGGATTTGAGGTTTTTTTTGTCGACATTTTGTTATAAGGGGAATAGTCAATGGAGGAACGCGTCATTTTTTTTGATACCACATTGAGGGATGGAGAACAATCCCCCGGCGCCAGTATGAATAGCGCCGAGAAACTACGCATCGCGAAACAGTTGGAGAAGCTCGGGGTGGATGTGATGGAGGCGGGTTTCCCGGCCTCGTCCCCGGGGGATTTTGAATCGGTTCAAATGATCGCCGGGAAAATCAGGAATGTGGAGATTGCGGGTCTTGCCAGAAGCGCCAAAGATGATATTGATCAGGCATGGGCGGCGGTTCGCGAAGCGGCTCATCCAAGAATCCACACTTTTATTGCGACGTCCGACATCCATCTGAAATACAAGCTCAGTATGAGTCGCGATGAGGTCGTACGCGAAGCGGTTGAAAGCGTCAAATATGCCAGAAGCCTTTGCGACAGCGTTGAATTTTCAACGGAAGACGGTACCCGTTCGGATCGGGATTTTCTCTGTCGAATATTTGAGGCGGTCATCGCGGCCGGCGCTACTACTGTCAACCTTCCTGATACGGTGGGATATGCCGTGCCTGAAGAATTCGGTCAACTGATTTCTTATGTGCGGGAGCATACGCCCAATATCCACCAGGCCGTCATGAGTGTTCATTGCCACAATGATCTGGGGCTCGCTACGGCCAATACCCTGTCCGGCATAAAATCCGGCGCTCGACAGGCGGAGGTGACCATCAACGGCATTGGTGAACGGGCTGGCAACACTTCTCTGGAAGAGCTGGTGATGACCCTCTTCACCCGCCGGGATCAGATGGCATTGACCTATGGAATCAATACCCGGGAGATTTATCCTACTAGCCGTTTGGTTTCCATGGTCACCGGTATCGTGGTGCAACCCAATAAAGCCATTGTCGGGGCCAATGCCTTTGCCCATGAAGCGGGCATCCATCAGGACGGCGTTCTCAAAAACCCCATGACCTATGAGATTATGGTTCCCGATATAGTGGGACTTTCCAGCAACCGCATGGTACTTGGCAAGCATTCAGGGCGACACGCATTTCATGATAAACTGCTCCAGATGGGTTACGAGTTATCCAAGGAAGAATTAAACAGCCTTTTTGGAAAATTCAAGCAACTGGCGGACAAGCGAAAAGAAATTCTGGAGGAGGATCTCGAGGCTCTGGTGGGCGAGGAAATTCTTCGTGTTCCGGATGTTTATGAACTTCTTTACCTAAACGTGGTCAGTGGTACCACGGCAGTTCCAACCGCTACTGTCAGGTTGAAAATCAAAGATGACGTGGCACAGAGCGCTGGTTTTGGCGTAGGCCCTATCGACGCGGCCTTTAATACCATCGTTAAGATGACGGGCAGCGCCGCAAAGCTCATGCGTTATTCGGTAAACGCTATCACCGGTGGCATGGATGCTCAGGGCGAAGTGACGGCACGCCTTCAGGAGGACGAATTTGTGACTTTAGGTCGGGGAACGGATTCCGATATTTTTACCGCCAGTGCAAAAGCCTTCGTTAATGGCTTGAACCGTTTGGAATATCTGAAAC
>JAFCZI010000274.1 GCA_019314425.1 Deltaproteobacteria bacterium
ATGATGGTAAAAAATGTTTTCATCCAGAACAATAACGTCGACGCGATCACCGTACAGCAGATTGATCTGAAGTTCCTGTTTGCTGATTTCGCGATAATCGGGAGATGCATCCGCTGCCGCCACGAACGCCTTGCCCAGATACTTTCCGGCATTCTGAAAGGTCAGGATGCTCTTGTCCTTGAGATCATCTATTTTCGCTATCTTGAAATTATTTTTCTTCAGGCTTACCGCCACATTTTCGCAAGCAATGTGCGGATCGGACAAAAAGACATCGAGCTCTGAGTTTTCATTGACGGTTAACACCCCGTCCACTTCTCCTTCAACGATCTCCCGAATTCTGCGGGCAAAAGGCACATATTTGGTCTTGATCCGGTACCCTTTCATTTCCAGCGCTTCCCGCACGATATCCATTTCAATACCGCAATTTTCCTCCGGGATATTATAGGGTGCAAGGGCCAGACCCACGGCAAAGGTCAATTCTTTGGGCCCAGCGTGGGAATGGGGACATGGCAATGCGCCCATCATCATTGTTAACAGAAGCATACCGAAAACCTTTTCCGGAATTTTCATTGACTGTTCCTCCTGTAAGACTTTAAACCACCTCAAAACGGGAAACCTGCCCCTGCAGCCCGAGAGCTGCTTCGTTGAGATCTTCCGCCGCCAATTTAAATTCCCTGAGGGAATCCAACGTATTCTGGGTTGCTGAATCCAAATGTTCCATAGTCTCGCTGATCTGTCCCGCACTTCCGGACTGATCCGCCATTCCCTGACTCACAGCTTCAAAACCCGGAGGAAGCGTTCGCACCTTTTCCATGATACCCCCCAATTGGCTGCCGATTTCTTTCATTTTGTGAGCCGTGGATTGGACAACCCCGCTGAACGTTTCCATTTCGGAGGTCCCTGTGGATACGGATTTTTCCATCTCCCCCACCATATCTTCGATATCCAGCGCTGCCACTGCGGTCTGGTCCGCCAATCGCCTGATCTCATTGGCCACCACCGAAAATCCAAGCCCATATTCCCCCGCTTTCTCCGCTTCAATGGCGGCATTCAAGCTCAGCAGGTTGGTCTGAGCCGCCACTTTGGTAATGGTGACCACAATGGAGCTGATGATCAGGGCGTTTTTTTTCACAGCTTCCAGCTTGGCTGAAACCGATGCCGTGCCTTCCAAAACCTCCTGCATAGAAGCTTCCATTCCCACCAGACCCGCCTGACCGGCCTCAGCCAGCGCCGCAGTCTCGGTTGTGGCCGACGATACCTCATCCACGGTAGTGGAAAGGGTTTCGGCTGTTTTGGAAATCATTTTTGACGATGCGCTGACCTGGGCTGTAGATGCGGCCTGCTGGTTCATGGTCGCCTCCAATCCTCTGGAAGACGCGGCGATCTCAGTAGAAGAAGACGTCACCTGGCTGCCGGACTGCTGAATCTGGCCAATCAGCGCATTGAGTTTTTCGGTCATGATTTGAAACGCAGAAAAGAGAAGACCGGTTTCATCCCTGTTGGACGTAAACCGGCCATGAAGTTTGTCCAGCGTTTTTTTGGCATCAACCAACTTGCCCTCTGCAATTTCCCCGGCAACATGGGTCAAATTGCTGATGGGATTGCAGATCCGTCTTACCGTAAAAAAGGCAATCACCATGAACAGCAAAATCTGAAAAGCAATCACCGCGATGGACGTGACCATGTTGGCATGGTTGAGTTCGTTGATTTTGGCATAGAGTTCTTTTTGTGGGGCCAGAATACCCAGAACCATTCCAGACTTTGTAAGGGTGTAAAACAGTGAATAATCTTCACCCTTCAGCCTCAATGTTTTCAACAGGATTTCGCCGGGTACTATTTGTCCTTCATTAGAAATGGCATCACCCCATTCCAGGGTTTTAAGTGTCTGCAGAACCTTCATGGGATTTCCCGGAAATGAAATCAGCAGGCGGCTGGAGATATCCGCCGCAAAGGGAAGCGATTGGGGCGTGGCCGTCATTTTTGACACCATTGCCTGGAGTTTTTCCAGACTGAAGTCTACAGTGGAAATACCGATAATGCGGTCTCCGGAGTCAACCATCAATGCATCCACGGTAATCATGAGTGCCGTGGTGGCGGCCTGATCAAGATAGGGATCCGTCCAGTAAATATTAAGCCGCCTTGGCCGGTTCCGATCCCATTGTTCCGGAATAGCCAGGCGGTACCATCCCTGATTGTGGTAGTCGTACTCCGGCGTATTGAGATCCCAGGTAAACGATACCTGGTTGTTTTTTCTAAAGGCGTAAGGACCAAAACGTTCCCTGTCACGAAAGAGAACATTCGGCTCATACCAGAGACCACCGCCAGTGGCCTCTGGAAATTTTTTGAAATTGTTCACCAGGTAATCTTCGATCTGTGGGGTGATATCCTGACCTGTTTGGTGGACAATGGCAAAAAATGCCTCACCTGCCGTTGCCAGGTCAGCCGCATTATTTTCCATGACCAGCATGGCGGTTTCGATCCGCTCGGCGTTTTGTCCCAACATGGCGCAAATGTGTTGTTCCGTTTCAATCCGAAGGTTTTTTCCGATCATCCGCGCGTTTTGAATCAACAGTATGCATCCCAGAATAGAGGAAAAAGTAATGATGGCCACCATGAAAAGGATGTTCTGCTTAAGGGTTATCCGCACGTTGAACCTCTTTGGGGATCTAAGATAGTGTCTGAACGAAAACTAGGTTTTTTCGTCAAGGTCAAGGAAGATCAAAATTTTAACCGCAGGAATACGTTTGGTATTTCGAGGATTAAAATTTTTATCTGACGCAGAGATTGGCGAAAAAGACAGTTTTCGTTCGGGCACTAAATAAAATCCATTACTTGGAAAAGTCTCTCCTCCGGCACCATAAAACATAGAATTTATGAAGTCGCAATCCAAAATAAAATATGATAAAGTGCCGATTAAGCTGTTAACTTCCGGAATAGTATAATACAATTTTGAGGGATGCAAGACTTTCAGGCCCGGTTTGGAACCTATACCCGAGGGAAAATGACAGACCGGGGGCATCAGAAACCCGTTGAACGGACGCTCATCATGGAAAAAATTGAAAAAAAGACAGCGGAGGAGCGATCTGAACCACGGACGATTCTGGATCAATATCGCAGCGTGGAGTTTTCTTTGAACAAGGAAAACCCTATCTTTCAATTTCGGGTTCGGGATATATCCCCCTCTGGAATGGGGATTCTTGTCAACGAAGGGTCGATGGCATTGAAATACCTGGAGGTTTGGCAGGTGTTTCCCATGACATACAATCCGGAAAGCCCCGACTGTGCGTCTAAACAGATAGAAACGGAAATCAGGCATATCACCCGTGTTACTGAGGGTCGTTACAGAGGGAATTATCTGGTAGGGCTGTGCGTCAAGAACGACTGAAAATCCATTTTCCTTTTATAATTCCCTTTTATTTGTCATCCTTTCCATATATGATGGCGCCGTAAAAAGTCCCATCTACAGATGGATTTGTGACTTTTTACGAGTGCATCATATATAGTGCATTTGGAACCATGATGATTATCAGCAGCGGAACAGCCTGACAATGAAACAAAATAAACAAAAACCAAATGGCTACTATCGCCTTCTGGCCCGGAACATGCTCTTGACCATTATCGTTGCGGCGGTCCTGCCGATGCTTGTGGTCAGCAGCATCATCCTTTACCAATTCGACAGTTCCT
>JAFCZI010000275.1 GCA_019314425.1 Deltaproteobacteria bacterium
TGTTTAGCAGAATTTTATGTTGAGCGAAACAGAAACCTTCTTGATATTCCGGGATTGAGGCGTTGATTTACTGCGCATAACATTCAACGATTGGCCCTTATGGTGGAAATAATTGCCCTCAATTAAACCACGGGCTACGCCCGTGTGACCCTAAAGGTTCTACCTTAACTGAGAGATGGCTTTTCCCAATAACCATTTTGCCAAAACCTCCATCATAGAAAATTTGGAGAATGAAGGCCGTGGCATCTGAATGGGGTAAGCGAATGAGCCTCCAAAAAAAGATGGCAAGGACCAACAGTGTTTTTATGGAAGCACTCAAGCGGCAAGAAGGGCTTTTTTGCCCCCTTCGAGGGGGCTTCCTCATACCACGTCCTATGGGCGTGGTTGCTGATTTGCTGGTTGCCCAGCATCCTCAAACTGTTGTCCGGGGTGATCTGAACACCGTTCGCATTAATGAGGACTTTATAAAGTGTGTCGTCCTTTGGCTTTCCTTCAAGCACGATGGCGGCATAACCCAGCCGGCCCAGCATCTGTGAAGGCTGACCCCCCCGAATTGGCTTCCTTGATACCGCTATGCCTACGATCCTGAAAAACCACTACGCCTTGTATATGGAACCTTTTACAACGCCATCTGTAGATAGCTTCGTGACTTTTTACGAGGCCATCAATTTTTCCGCTGCCAATCGCGCGGCATCCAGAACATTTTTCAGCGGTACGTTCTTTTCCATGGCCACACGTTTACATTCTTCATATTCCGGTGACACATTAACCGTTCGATCTCCGATTTTCGCTACCTTAAATCCGATGTCTCCATAGGTGGTTTTTCCCATCCGGATTTCTCTGTGGGCCTTCATTCTGCGGTCGATTCGCCATCTTACGCCAATCGTAGTGGTTTCAGCAATGAGAAAATCAGCGATTTTACTCACCGCCTCCATTTTGCAAAGAACCGTAAGCAACATGCCGGGGCGGTTTTTCTTCATGTGAAGTGGGACTAAAAAGACATCCATAACCCCCATGTGAAGCAATTTTTCTATGAGATAGTCGTAAATCTGGGGGTTCATGTCATCAATACTGGTTTCCATAACGGCCACACGTTCGCTTTCAAGACCTTCTATCTCTTCCGCCGCCTCTCCAATGGCAATCCGTAATAAATTGGGGATGGAAATATCGGCGTTGCCGGCGCCATAACCCGTTGTTTCCAAGGTCATGGCTGGCATGGGGCCGAATTCTGCTGCCAATGTGGTCAATATGGCCGCGCCGGTGGGCGTCAGGAGCTCGCCCGCCACGCCTGTGGAATAAACGGGTTTGCCCTGGATCAATTCCACGGTAGCCGGAGCCGGTACCGGCAAGGTGCCGTGGGCACATTCCACCGTTCCGGTCCCCACATGCAGGGGTGAACAAACTATTTTTTCGATCCCTAAAGCAGCAATTCCTGCCACGGATCCCACCACGTCGATGATGGCATCCATGGCGCCCACCTCATGGAAATGGATATGGTCTACGGTTGTCTGATGGACTTTGGCCTCAGCCTCGGCCAAACGGGTGAATATGCTGATACTTTTTTCTTTGATGCGGTTGTCAAGATCACTGTTTTCAAAAATTGTCCTGATATCAGACAGATGCCGGTGATGATGGTGGTGGTCCTCTTCCACAATAACAATGGCTTGGCTTCCGGCGATGCTTTTTTTAGTCACTTTCTCTACTTTAAGATCATAATGGGAAAGCTTAAGTTTGGCCAACTCCGCTTTCAGTTTTTCAAGCGGAAAACCCGCATCCATGAGCGCACCGAGGATCATATCTCCGCTGGCGCCTGAGAAACAGTCAAAATAAGCAATTTTCATTGATGGGTATCCTTAATTATTAGTATTTTCCACCTGGCTCCCAACCGTTTTGACCGCCAGCTTGTTGATGAGACCGGCCTGATATCCGGCACCGAAACCATTGTCGATGTTCACCACCGAAACCCCCGAGGCACAGCTGTTCAGCATACTGAGCAGGGCGGCAATGCCACCGAAGCTCGCCCCGTAACCGATACTCGTGGGCACCGCAATAACCGGGCAGGAAACCAGCCCACCCACCACACTGGCAAGGGCGCCTTCCATGCCGGCCGCCACCACCGCTACATTGGCTTTGAACAAATCTTCACAGGAATCCAGCAGGCGATGGATCCCCGCGACCCCACAGTCATACAACCGTTTGACGTGGTTACCGAGTACCTCTGCGGTAATAGCGGCCTCTTCAATCACCGGGATGTCGGAGGTGCCGGCACACACCATGGCAATGTTGCCGACCGGCGTCACCGGTCGAGGTTTGATGACCACAATCCGGGCTGTTTCGTGGTACTCACTGTCCCCAACGGCTTCTTGAATGCTTTCGAAAGCCTTCCGGTCGGCCCGGGTCGCCAGGATATTGCAGTGGTGCTGAGCGAGCTTTTCCGAAATGCCCCGGAGGTGTTCTTGGCTCTTTCCTTCGCAGTAAATGACTTCAGGAACACCGGAACGCATGTGTCGGTGAAAGTCAACTTTTGCATAACCGAGATCTTCAAATGGCAGCTTCTTTAATCGCTGCAAAGCGGTGTTGAGATCCATTTCACCGCTCTGTACCTGTTTCAAGAGATGCTTCAGATGTTGACTGTCCATATTCTTAACCTTTCTGTTCGGGCGCAAGTGCCCTGTTAAGGCTACCCATGGTGTACCCTTCCATGTCCAGGGTGATATGTTTGAATCCCAGAGATTTGAAGTATTGAACAATGCGGTCTCGGACGGTTTCCTCAGCGAATTTGGCAATGTCCCGGGCGTCGACTTCCACGCGGACCACATCGCCGTGATGTCGGACCCGGACCTGCCCGGTTACGCCCAAACCGCGCAGAAACCGCTCGCCGTCGTCGACCTGTTTGAGTTTGCGGGCCGTAATGGGTGAGCCATAGGGGATTCGAGACGCCAGGCAAGCGGCCGACGGCTTATCCCAGGTGGGCAACCCGAGCTGTTTCGATAGTTGGCGGATTTCTGATTTGGTCAACCCGGTCTCCATCAGCGGGCTCTGGACACTCAATTCACGCGTGGCACGGTTACCGGGACGAAAATCCCGATGATCGTCTGCATTTGTCCCGTCCGCCACCCATGGGAATTCTTTTTGACGGGCGAGCGCAACCAATTCGCCGAACCGGCTTTTCTTGCATATGTAACATTTATCCGATGGATTGTCAATAAACTCAGCCAGTTCCATCTCATGGCTTTCTACCTGAAGGTGGGCCGCACCCAACTTGTGGGCCAACCTGACGGCATCCTCACGCTCGTGGCGGGCCGAGGTCTCAGAAATAGCAGTTACCGCCAGCACATTGTCCCCAAGCACATCCGTGCACACTTTCAAGAGGAGCGTGCTGTCCACCCCGCCTGAGAATGCCACCAGCACCCGGCCCATTTGCCGAAGTGACCGTTCCAGGTTCTGGCGTTTTGTTTGAATGGTTTCCCCGTCCGGATCTCTGGCACTCATTTTTTTTGCCACCTAACCCGGACAAGCCGGAACCATAAAGGTAAAGACTTTAATAGTAAACATTCGGCTTATTTTTAGATCCCCAAAAATAGTACGGAACACGAAGCAAAAAATCTGCTAAAAGGAGAAGCATGAATGCTTCTTCTGAAAAATCACTGCCATTATACAC
>JAFCZI010000276.1 GCA_019314425.1 Deltaproteobacteria bacterium
TGCGGTACGACGCGGTAATTTTAGATCTTCCGGAGCCCGACACCTTTCAGATCAACCGCTTTTACACCGATGAATTCTTTGCAATGGCAAAGCACGTGCTTAAAAAAAACGGTATTCTGACACTGAATATGGATTATTCTCCCAATTACCTGAGCGACCTTCGAAAAAGAAAGCTGTCCATTCTTTACCATACCCTGGAAAGGCACTTTAAGCATATCCTGGTTCTTCCCGGCGAGCAGGCCTGTTTCCTGGTAAGCGACCGGTCTCTTTCCGATGAAATCCCCCGGAAACTGACATCAAAGGGAATCAACACGGCCTACATTGACGGTTATTTCCACGGCAATATCACCGAAGAGCGAATTTTGAATCTCAGAGAAAAGCTGGGTCAGAACAAAACCATCAACACCGATTTTACCCCCCGGCTCATGCAGCTGGTTTTCAGGGAGTGGTTCACCCGGCATGGCGACATGCCCACCGGTTTCGTATGGGTTCTGGCAGGCGGATTGCTGCTTTATTTCATCTTCATGAAAAAGGAGGAATACGTCCTTTTTTCAACGGGTTTTACGATCATGGGCCTGGAAATGGCTATCATCTTTGCATTTCAGATCATCTATGGTTATGTTTACGTAATGATCGGCGCCATCATCACAGCGTTTCTGCTGGGGGCTTCTTCCGGGCGCCATGGCGGGCGTAAAATGGGGTGCCGGAAGCGGTGTGAAGGTGGGATTGTCGGAAGGGGCATTGCTGGTTATGTCAGCGGTTTTTTTATGCTGGTGCGGGTGGTTCAAGGTTGCGCTTCACCCAGCCTGGTTTTTGATCTTCTGCTTTGGTGTCTCATTTTTTGCCGGGTTTCAGTTTCCCGCAGTGACCCGATTGATCGGCGAAGAGAAAAGTCCCGCCGCCGGGTGCCTGGCGGCGGATTTGTGCGGCGCGGCGGTGGGAGCACTGGTGGTGGGAACCCTCTTAATTCCGCTGTGGGGCGTGGGGATGGCGGTATGGGTGTTGATACTGGTGAAAGTCTCAAGCGATCTGTTGTTACTGTTCAGCCGACAGGCTGGATAAGGACCTCGAAGCATTCAAAAAACAAGAATTTGGGTGAATGACCATGAATAAGTTGATGACACGCAAAGAATTCCTGAAATCTGCGGCCCTGGGGGCCTCAGCCCTTTTATGCGCCGGAACGGGGTATGGTTTTTTGGGGAAAAGCGCGAACTGCACCGGCAGCATCAAAGGGCACATCACGAGAAATGACGCCCCGGAAAAGCCCTGGAAATGGGCCATTGAAGGCTTTCACTATACCGCCCACGGAAAGACGGTCCAATGCCAGGTGTGCCCCAACCGCTGCGTCCTGGCGCCCGGAGACCGCAGCATCTGTCGTTCCAAAGTCAATATCGAGGGAAAGCTCTATTCCCTGACCTACGGAAACCCCTGTGCCGTACATCTGGACCCCATTGAAAAAAAACCCCTGGCCCACTTTTATCCGCGTACCAAGGCTTTTTCAATCGCCACCACCGGCTGCAACTTCAGGTGTTTGAATTGCCAGAACTGGGAAATTTCACAGAAAAAACCGGAGCAGGTGGAACATATGACCCTGTTTCCCGAAGAGGTTGTAGCAACGGCCCTTAAAAAAGGGGCACGTTCCATTGCCTACACCTACTCGGAGCCCACCACCTTCTATGAATACATGTTGGACACCGCCCGGCTGGCACGACAGGCAAACCTCAAAAATGTGCTTATCAGCAACGGCTACATCAATCGCAAACCCCTCACAGACCTCTGCCGATACCTGGACGGGGCCAATATAAACCTCAAAAGCTTTGACAATGCCATCTACAAATGCCTGAACGGCGGAACCCTTCACCCGGTTCTGGAAACCTTCAAAACCCTTCACGAACAGGGGGTCTGGTTTGAAATGACCACTCTGGTGGTGCCCACATACGTGGACAAACCGGAAATAATCAAAGGCATGTGCGCGTGGATATTGAAAACCCTGGGGCCGAATTATCCCCTTCATTTTCTGAGATTTTTTCCCCAGTATAAACTAAACCGGCTTCCCGCCACGCCCGTTGCCACCCTTGAGAAATTACGAAAAATCGCTCTGGCTGAGGGCATCCGGTATGTGTATCTGGGCAATGTCCCGGGCCATGGAGGCACCCAGACCTATTGCCATCAGTGCCGGAGGGTGATTGTTGGCAGAAACGGTTACCGGATCAAAGAAATCCATATGAAAAACGGGCGGTGCACTTACTGCGATGCGCCCATTCCGGGTCGTTGGGACCGGGGGGAAGAAAAGATCTAATCGTTTACAGGGGGCAAGGGTGCGGTTGTCAGGGGGCAGAAAAACCGGCTACGATTCTCATCCTGCCCCCTGACAACTGCACCCTGCACCCTTTTGGGCTTTTGTATGAGATTTATTTTTGGACGGTTTCAAAAGCGCCGCAATGGTGCTCAAACACGGCCCACTGACCCCGGCTGCCGTCCCAGGGCTCACCCCTGCATTCCCCCAGCGCATGGGGGCTGTTGTGCCGGGCGTCGTTTTCAAAAAAACGGAAATCGCGGCACATGTGGCAGCAGATCAGGTCCTCCGGGTTATGTTTCGTTTGGGGATGGGTTTTATCGACCATTCGTCTCTCCAGGTATTTTTTCGGTTATTTTTTAATGGGACCTTTGGGTTGGTATTCCGGGGTCGTCAAGCCCAGTATCACCCTGAGCGTCTGGTAGTCAAGGGGGTTGAAAGCGCCCCGATACGCCACAACAGCGGCGCAACCGCATCGGGAACAATCGGCCTGGTCCCCATAGGTGCAGGTCTTGGACCAACCATCCGATCGGTAACAGCGAACCCGCCGGCTTACCGGGCAGGTTGACAGATTGTTCCATTGGCCAAAAGCGCCGTGGGTCAGTAACTGGCGGGCCATGGCCGGGGTAAAGCCGATTTTTTCACCATATTTTTTCCTGAGTTGGAGCAGTTCCATTACCAGCCGGTTCCGTTCCATCAGGGGAATAAAAAAATTGTCATCGTCTGTTCCCCGGTTGGGTGTAACAAACGAAAACCCCATGCCCTTGATGGGGAGTGCCATCATTTCCCGCACAAACGGCTCCAGGCTGTGTTGGTTCATTCTGGAAATGGTCATGTGGACGATGGGGGGGCGGGGGGCGGCTTTCAGGTTTTCCACGGCCTTTTGGTATACCCCTTCTCCCCGAATGCGATCGTTTTCTATTTCGGGCCCATCCAGAGAAAGAATCCACTGGCCGTTTTCAAGTTCCGGAAAGCCGTTTACGCCATTGGTAAAGGCCAGTGTGGCATCAAAAATCCGGGCAGCGGCCCGGCAGATTTCCGGGCGAAGAGTGGGTTCTCCACCGTACAGGATGGCCGCCCGAAGGCCGCCTGCCCGCAGTTTTTTTAGAAATGCGATCATTTGGCCATCATCCAGCTCCGAAGGGTGTTCCTGCTTCCACCAGTAGCAGTGAAGGCATGTGAGATTACATCTGTGGGTAATATCAACCGCAACGGAGGTGTCGGATGCGGTGAAGGGGATGCCGTGGAGTTTGAGTGGATCATCGACACTGCCCCTCAGCAAAAGTGTTTCGCGGAACCTATCGGTGGAAACGACGATGACACCAATGCCGCAGATACCAATCTTCCTGCTGGC
>JAFCZI010000277.1 GCA_019314425.1 Deltaproteobacteria bacterium
CAGAACATCATGTATCCTGTTGTGAACGCAAAAGGAAAAGTGGTACAGCTAGCCGTCTACTCCAGGGATGTTTCTCCGGAAAAAAGGATTATCGCAAACATCAAAAAAAGAGAAAAGGAACTGAAATCCCGAACGCGAAGCCTGGAAGAAGCCAATACCGCCTTCAGCATATTGCTGCGTCGGCGCGAGGAAGACCGGACCCATTTCGAATCCTCAGTCGTCAGCAATATGAGTACCCTGATCAAACCCTATATCGAAAAGCTTAAAGACACCACGCTGGATACCATTCAGACCAACCATTTACACCTCATTGAAACCAATCTGGAACAGATTATTTCCCCGTTTGTTCGAGACATCGAGTCCAGGGTACTGGAGTTGACACCCATGGAAATCCGGGTGGCCGCACTGGTCAAAGAAGGCCAGAGCAATATCGAAATTGCCGAAAAACTCTCGGTGTCAAAAAACACGATTTTAACCCATCGTTTTAACTTGAGACGAAAGCTGGGCATCAAAAACAAAAAGATTAACCTGAGAGCTTACCTCCTTTCGTTTCACTAGTATGGCGCCGTAAAAAGTCCCACCTACTGCGTTGCAGCGATTTTTCAGAATCCCAACATACCATCATGTATGCCTACGATCCTGAAAAACCACTACGCCTTGTATATGGAACTTTTTACAACACCATCTGTAGATAAATTCGTGACTTTTTACGAGGCCATCAGTATTCACCCACAGATGGCCAATTTGCCCGATTTCGGCGTCAGACTAAAAGCCTGAACTTGAACAAATTTTCTCATTTGTGGATGAACACTCATCTGATCTTTTCTTTAGGTTCACTGGATCGTCATTTCTCCGCCCGGTTCCTCGACCATTTGAACGGAGCCAAACTTCTGCTCGTATTGTTCAAGATTCTCCTGTAACGCAAGGATAATCCGTTTCATGTGCCCGGGACTCACGACGACCCGTGATTTGACCACGCCCGCCGGAGGAGCGATCATAATATAATCCATAATGAACTCTTCGGCGGTATGGGTCACCGCCATATTGTTGGCATAAACACCGCCTACCATTTCTTTGGGAAATTCCACGTTAATCTGATGGGGATCGCTACTCATGCTGAGCTCCTTTTGTATGAAAATAAATTTCCAACGTCAACTTCCAACGTCGCACGGTCTCACCGGGTAGGCAACCCCTCAGCGTATTCAAACAGTTGTTTGACGGTATTCAGATTTTTTTGCCGAGATCCCCAATGCGTTTCCCCATCAAAAAATGGCTGCTGGTGATCAAATAGATCACAAAACTTATGATCAGCAAGGCGCCCAGCATTTGCGAATCCCGGGCTTTTATAAGATAGGCGATAATAAATACAACCACAAAACCGAACATGACAATCAGGGTTCGCGGCAAACGGGTCAGGATAACCCTTCCAAAATGAACAAATCGAATATGACTCACCAAAAGAAAAGCGGTAAGGCAAATAACCAGCATAACAGCCCATGGCCGGGTGCAGAACAGGCAGGCCCCCAGCACTGCAATGGCCCCTGCAGGGCTCGGCAATCCGTTGAAAACACCGGGGGGCAAGCTATGGTCTTTTTTGTCATACATGAGATATCGCCACAGCCGAAACCCAATGGCCAGGGTATAGAGGGTCCCCAAGATAAAAAAAGGAAGTCGCATATCCCCCTTGAGGATTATCAGCAATCCCGGACATATGCCAAAGCTGACCAGATCGGCGATATCGTCCAGCCAGGGTCCGAATCGGGTGCCCCCATGCTTTTCTGCCATACGTCCGTCAAATAGATCAAAAATCTGCCCGGCAAGGATCGCCAGAGTCGCATAAGCATACCGTCCCTGAAACACCAGAGAGATACCCATGATGCCGCAAAAAAGATTTAAAATGGACAAAATGTCCGCATAAAAGTGGTTCGGTATGATTTTAAAGACAATGGATGAAACAGACAGAATAATACACAAATTCAGCATTTGCCTTGAAAAATTGGGAATCGGCAGGGCATCATCTAAAAGTGCACAGTAAATGATCAGGGAAAAACACAAAACCGCTTTAATCTTCCCGAAATTGTTTGCCGCTACCGAGAACAAGGTAAACCGTTTGATAACATATCTCACCACAAACTGTCCGCACATTTCTATACCCACCAGAACCCATGCTGTTGCTACGCCCAAATAACCCTGGTACGCAAAAAACAGGATGGGCGGCAAATAGGTCATTTTGTCGCATAAGGGATCAATTTCCTCCCCAAAAGATGTGGTCAGTTTGCACTGACGGGCAACAAGCCCGTCAACACCATCCAGGACCGCTGAAACCGCGAACAACAGGATGCCAAGGGCGTGCTGCGCTGCCACAAAATACAACAGTGTACCCAAAACACCGATGAGCACCCGCCAGAGGCAGATGGTATTGGGATGAAAAAACCAGTTGCGACCCAGAAAATCTCTTCCTTTATCCGTTTTCAAAACCAGCACGAAAGCCAGATACATTAAACCGGAAATGACCACGGATATGCTGAGATAAATGGTTCTATCCAACTGAAGACCCCTTGTTGTGATTCGCCACCGTATGCCACTCTATATCAGGTATTGGAACAGGATGGTACTGATTTTTCCAGCCAACGATGATGCCATCGTAAAAAGTCACAAATCCATCTGTAGATGGCGTTGTAAAAGGCCAGCGAACTGAAAATAACCGCTGAAACCGCGCCCCAGCGCCGCAGGAAACCATAAACAACACCCCTGAAAAACAGTTCTTCCGTTACAGGTGAGACAATGCCGCCCACGAGAAAGAACAGGACCAATTCTCCGGTCATTAACGGCAAGGGGGTTTTGATGAACGGTAAGGGGTCAATTCCCATGCTCAGAAGAGACACGAAAACCAAAAGGGCGAGCCCCCCGAAACCCGCTGACCATAAAAGACCTCTCCGGAACCCTGAAAGCACGCTCCCTTTTGAAAGGCCCACGACCGAAAGTCCGTGCTTCCCCATCAAGGCGATACCCACGATCAATGCCCCCTCAATTAAACGCGATGCGCCCAGAAGCAACAGGGACGATGCCATTTCAGGCCAGGGGATTGTTCGCAACGCTATTTCCACCACCGCCACGCCCAGAACAACCATGCCCAGCGTTCCGGCATTGATGGGGCCTATGGTGGCTTTGGCGCTATTCAATCCAGTAACCTCAATGTTCTCTCTGACGTATCAATTCACGAGGCAGGATATCACAGGCGCGCAACAAAAAAAGCATGCCCCGTTTTTCAACAAGGCATGCTTTTTTTTACATCAGTGATTTTAGACTACGCAACCGTTACATTGACTGCGGCAGGACCTTTTTGACCCTGCTCGATATCAAAGGTAACCGAATCGCCTTCGTTAAGTTCCTTGAAACCTGAACTGTTGATCCCCGTGTGATGCACAAACACATCCGGACCGCTTTCCTGTTCAATGAATCCGTAACCTTTACTGCTGTTAAACCATTTTACAACTCCATTCGCCATAATGACACCCTCCTTTCAAAAATTTCACATCGTTCCAGACTACAGGCGCCACTTTGACAAATGGGTCTTTCCTTTAGCACGAAACAGGCCCGCAATACAAAAAACGGACGTTTTGTTATGATGG
>JAFCZI010000278.1:0-3628 GCA_019314425.1 Deltaproteobacteria bacterium
AAAAATCTTTTCTCTGCGTTCTTTGCGCCTCTGCGGTGAACGATACTGACTCGGAAAAATGGAAATTCCTATACTTTAAATTTAAAAACTTAAAACCTAAAACTGCGGCTTTGCCGCTTCAGCCGCAATCAATCGAATGCATACCATATATTTTCCGAAAAATTGAGATTTTTCTTTACACCTTGAGATGCCATTTGCAAAATGTTAAAAGAAAAACCTATTTGATGAATTTTAAATACCCACTGTACATCATTATCGTCGATATCCTACAGGAATTTGCCCAATGTTAATCGAACAAGCAAAAGAAGTGCTTCAGATTGAAGCGCAGAGCATATTAGGACTAACGGAACAAATCGGACCCACTTTCTCGGAAGCAGTCTCCGTCATTCTGAAAGCCAGGGGAAGAGTCATCCTCACCGGCATGGGAAAGTCGGGGCTGGTGGCCAGAAAAATTTCAGCAACCCTCAACAGCACGGGTACAAAATCATTTTTTCTTCACCCGGCGGAAGCCATTCATGGGGATCTTGGCATGACCACACCGGACGACGTGGTTATTGCCATCAGCAACAGCGGCCATACCGTTGAAATCAACAAAATCCTGCCCATATTGAAAGAAATGAAAGTCAAAATCATCTCTTTCACAGGGGGGCTGGACTCACCCATGGCCCATCACAGTGATTTGGTCATCGATGTGAGCGTGGAAAGAGAAGCCTGCCCGCTGGGACTGGCACCCACTGCGAGCACCACCGCAGCCCTTGCCATGGGCGATGCCCTTGCAGTGGTGCTGCTCAAAAGCCGTCATTTCAGCAAAAAGGATTTCAGACGTTTTCATCCGGGGGGCAGTCTGGGAGAAAGGCTTTCATTTGTAGTCCGTGATGTTATGGTTACCGATGACCATGTGCCGAAGGTATATCCGGGTACAGGGATTCAACCGGCGCTCACTGAAATCAATAACAAAAAAATGGGTGCCACACTGGTCGTGGACCGGGATCAAAAGCTTGTGGGCATTATCAGCGACGGTGATCTACGCAGAGCGCTCACCCGAGGGGAGGACATTTACCGGAAAAACGTTGAGGACATCATGAGTTCCGCCCCCAAAACAATCGATGAAGATACAACATCAGCTGAGGCAATCGCCCTGATGGAACTCAATGCCATTACCCACCTTGTCATTGTAGATGCACATCAAAGGGTTAAGGGAATGGTTCATCTTCATGACCTGTTGGGCAGGGAGGAATTCAAAGTCAATGGGAAATAACAGTGCACCCAGGGGGCTCATCGTTGATCTTATCACCCCCCTTAAAAACGGGACCATTGATGGAACCGGGCTGGAAAGGCTGTTGGCGCGGGTGTTACCCCATGCACAGGCTATACTGCTTGCCGGTCCCCGGCATGGGGAAGGTGAGCGCATGGAAATAGCGATGCGGGGTGAATTGCTGAAAAAAGCCGTTGATGCCGCCGCAGGACGTCCCGTCTCCTTTTTCGTGTGGGTCAGCGGAAATACGGAAGCCCAAACCAGACAGAACATCCTGGCGCTGCAAGAAAGCATTGGGGAAAATCGCCCGGAAGGCGGCCTCTTCTGGGTGGACACGCCCCTTGCCTACCACAGCAACCGTGGGCTCCCCGACTATTATCGGGAATTACAAGCCATTGTGACGGTTCCCCTTGTGCTCCACAACGACCCGGACTGTGTGCATGCCACCCGGACTTTTAAGCGGCACAATATCAGGACAGCGGTCCTCAAGGAACTGGTCCGACTTGAAGGAATTGCAGGGCTCATTTTTTCAGGATCACTGGAAAGGGCCCACCATTATCAAAGAGCCTGTCGCGGAAGGAAGGATTTCAGGATATACGATGGTGATGAAAATCGTTTTCTGGAACATCCCAGCATGGGCGGTGTGGTCTCTGTTGGGGCGAATCTGGCGCCAGGGGCCTGGGGAATGGTTACGCAATCCTCAATTCAGCTGCATGCACACCGGGAAAATTATCCCGATCGCCTGCAGCAGATATGGGAATCGGGAGATTATCTGAAAAACATGGTCGCGCTTTACGGTCAAACGCCCGCGGCAATGATCAAAACGATTCTTTCAGATATGGGCACCATCGGAACCCCGGAGATGTTGATGCCTGTTGAAATCGAACATGACCGCATCAAAGCCCTAGAGACGCTCATGCATGATTTCGGGGACTACCCTTGATGGCGTCGTAAAAAGTCCCCGCTACTGCGTTGCAGTGATTTTTCAGAATCTCAACATACAACGGGTATGCCCGACGATCCTGAAAAACCCCTACGCCTTGTATATAGAACCTTTTACAACGCCATCTGTAGATAAATTCGTGACTTTTTACGGGTGCATCAGGGTTTATTCATTCATTTTTCATAGTCCTATGACCGAGCCACTATGAGATACAAAGCAGACATCACCGCAGGATCGTTGAAAGTTGCAGAGACCAGGATCATTGCGGACTTGCTTCTCCGTGGTACGGACAAACAAGGCTGGCAAACGGCTATCATAGACCGGAACCTGCTCCAGACCCGCACTTCTGAGACAGCCAGACGCTTTGCCCGGCTTATCCGTGGACGTTTGGAGACCATGGAATCCGATCTCTGGAAGCTGGTTCGGGACGGATCCGGAGAAGTGGCCACCCATGCCATTCTGGCTGCTGCGGTTAAGCACAGTCCACTTCTGGGGGATTTTCTCGATTTAGTGGTCAGGGAGCAGTACCGCATCTTCAAGACGACTTTGGCGATCAGGCTTTGGGATGAATACCTGGATGATTGCCGGGGACGTGATCCTCATATGCCCCTCTGGAACGAATCCACCAGAAAACGACTCCGATCATCCGTCTTCCAGATCCTGGCCCAGGCGGGCTTTTTGGAAAACACCCGATCCGGAAAATTGCAGACGGTCCATATCGCAGCCCAGGTGCTTCAATATCTGGAGCAACATCAAGAACGCTACACCCTCCATTGCATTCAGGTTTCACCATGACCGACTCATTGACACAACGCCTCAATGAAATTCTCCCAAAGATCACTTCCACCGAGTTTTTAAGTGGAAAAGGCCTCGGAAATGAAATCGCATTTTACATTTTTGACTATCCACCCGAAGCGGAAATCCGCATCCGTGACCATATCCGGTTTCTCATGGCCCACATTCCCAAGAAACGATCCGGATTGAAGGTGCAGCACATCAACCTTTTCGATCTGGTGATAAACCATCTTCAAGATCGCAACCTGCTGGAAAAATCCATTCAGATGCAAAAGAATAAAGGGGACAAGGCCCTCCAAAAAGCACTTGTCGGGGTTCTCAAGGCCGAAAAGCTGGTACAAATCTTTGGGAAAGTCGCACAGCCGGAAGAGCAAAACCTGGTGCTGGTTTCCGGGGTTGGAAATGTCTGGCCACTGGTCCGTTCCCACACCCTGCTCAATAACCTGCAAACGGTCATGGGCCGGACTCCCCTGGTCATGTTCTACCCGGGCCGATACGATGGCCAGGCGCTAAGGTTGTTCGGTAAAATTAAAAGCAAAAAATATTACAGAGCCTTCAGACTGATTCCATAGACGAGGCGCTTATGCAAATCAAAAATTTGTTCAAAAAAGACATTTTCCGCTCCATCAACGGTG
>JAFCZI010000278.1:3641-5178 GCA_019314425.1 Deltaproteobacteria bacterium
AGGCCCACCAACTGGACGACCGCTCCGTATGGCAGGAACTCGATGAATTTGTCATTACCAAGGAACTGGATAAACACCTTCGGAAATTCCTTTCCGCCTATCTGAACGTCATTGACCACCCTCGGGACCCGGCGGTCACCGGGAAGATGGGGGTCTGGATATCCGGTTTCTTCGGTTCGGGAAAATCCCATTTTTTAAAAGTCCTCGCCTATCTTTTGAGCAACAGATCCCACACCTATGGGGACAACACAAAACGGGCGGTTGAATTTTTTGAGGGAAAGGTGGAAGACGCCATGCTCCTTGGCGATATCAAACGAGCCGTCGCCGCCAACACGAACGTAATCCTTTTCAACATCGACAGCAAAGCCGACAACAAGTCCGGTCGAGACGCCATTCTCACCGTATTCCTGAAGGTTTTTAACGAAATGCAGGGGTATGACGGAGATCACCCCCACATTGCTCACCTGGAGCGTTACCTGGACAACCAGAGGAAGCTGGAAGTTTTCCATGACGCCTACCGGGATATCACCGGGACCGAATGGACCCAAGAGCGTGATGCCTACGAATTCAACCGGGATCAGGTAATAGAAGCCTTCGTGAAGACTCTGGGGCAAAGCCTTGAAACCGCAGAAAAATGGATCGATAACGCCGAAGATAATTTTTCCCTCACCGTCGAAAACTTTTCCACCTGGGTCAAGGAATACCTGGATTCCCGAGGTTCCAATCACCGCCTCGTCTTCCTCGTGGATGAGATCGGCCAATTCATCGGCACCGATGGCCACCTCATGCTCAACCTTCAGACCGTCGTCGAAGACCTTGGCACCCTTTGTGAGGGGAGAGCCTGGGTGATTGTGACATCCCAGGAGGAAATCGATAAAATCTTAGGGGAACTCAGGACGGCCACCCAAAATGATTTTTCCAAAATTCAGGGCCGGTTCCAGACCCGGTTATCTCTATCCAGCGCCAATGCCGATGAGGTTATCCAGAAACGGCTGCTGGAAAAAGAGGAGACCGTGGTAGAGGATCTCAAGGCCATCTTCGCCGAAAAAGGCGACATCCTCCGCCACCAACTGACCTTCAGGGATTGCAGCATGACCCTCAACCCCTATGCCAACGGGGATGATTTTGCCGGTAACTATCCCTTTTCCCCATACCAGTTTCGTCTTCTCCAGAAGATCTTTGAGGTCATTCGCCGCGTGGGCGCCACAGGACTCCATCTGGCCAAAGGCGAACGATCCATGCTCGATGCCTTCCAGTCCGCCGCCCAAACCGTTGCTTTGAAGGAAGTGGGCGTGCTGATCCCCCTTCATGATTTTTATCCTTCCATCGAGAGCTTCCTCGATACCACCGTGAAGCGCACCATTGAGCAGGCCTCAGAAAACCCGAGTCTTGAATCCTTCGATATCAAGTTGCTGCAGGTATTGTTTCTCATAAGGTATGTGGAGGAAATCAAGGGCAATGTGGACAACCTGGTGACCCTCTGCCTCAATGAGATCGATGCGGATCGATTGAGCCTTCGCCGCCGGATTGAAGAAAG
>JAFCZI010000048.1 GCA_019314425.1 Deltaproteobacteria bacterium
TTCCGACCCGCAATCCGGTCGTGGCGCGGGTGGTGGATGTCGAATGGTGGCGCGATCCCCGGGGAAACCTGGAAGAGGGCGACCTGGTGCAGGCAGGTTCTCCGTCGGTATACCAGTCGGTCCCCATTGTCGGCACCCTTGTTGATAACCGTTATTTCATAACTGAGCGGTCGGCCCAGATACTGTCGCTCAGCCCCGTTTTTCGAGACGACCAGAGCGGGTTGACGTACGGTTGTCGCGCTAGGCGCGGATTCGGCAGTGATTTTCTGCATGATGGCATCATTTTGTAATTGTAGTAAAATGCTTCCCTGCTGGAGAGGTGTTCCCTCGGTGCAAATTTCTCAATGACATTGATGAACTCGTCAAAGCTGTCTTTTGCTTTGCCCCGTTTTCGAACTCTTTTAGTGGGTGAGAAGATGTTCCAGTTCATTTAAGATTTTGCTCTCCAACTTTTCCTTTTGCCCTTTATGAAATCCAGAATTTGAAAAATGAAAAATCCCACCCCCGCGACGAGAATAATGGTGGCGCCTGATGTGAGGTCGAACGCGTAGGAAAGCCAAAGTCCCGAGAGCGTGAAGAAAATGCTCAGTATTGAAGCAAGTACCATCATCTGACCCAGGGAACGGGTATATTTTTCAGCGATAAAAGGGGGAATGGTCAACAGGGCAATCACCAGGATCAGCCCCACCACTCGAATGATCATGACGATGGATAGCGCTGTCATTCCCAACAGCAGCAGGTAGAGTGTTTTGACCGGAACACCCACGACAAAGGCGAACTGTTCATCATAGGAGAGGGCGACGAACTCTTTGTAGAAAAGCAGAACTATCAGCAATATGAATCCATCCAGCGGCAGCATGAGCCAGAGGTCTGCGGCGGGTACGGCCAGGATGCTGCCGAAGAGGTAGCTCATGAGATCCACATGATAACCGGGGGTCAAATCGATCAAGATGATCCCTAACGCCATGCCGATGGCCCACAGTACTCCGATGATGGTGTCGGCCCGATGTTTACTCTTCAGGCTGACGGCGCCCATGATGAGGGATACGCCGGAAGCGAAGATGGCGGCGCCGAGAAACGGTGAAAAGCCGCAGAAAAAACCAAGACCCACCCCTCCGAAAGCGGCATGGGCGATGCCGCCGGAGATAAATACAATGCGGTTTACCACCACCAGGCTGCCGATAATGCCGCAGGATATGCTAACCAGCACCCCGGCCAGCAGGGCGTTTCTCATAAAGTCGTATTGAAGGGCTTCCCACATTGTTATTATCGCCTAATTTTCTTCGTGATGCGGCAGAACCCGGTGCGGAATACCGTGGGCAATAAGGTCTACCGGGCATTCATAGGCCATGTCAAGCATTTCGTGGGTGATCCGGGGCTCTTCGTGGTAGATCAGCGTCCGGTTGACACAGGCCACGGATTTGACGTATCTGGATATGACGCCCACGTCGTGGGTGATGGTCATGATGGTTGCCTGCCGGTTCAGTTCTTTAAGGAAGTCATAGATATTGTTTTCGAATTCGGGGTCGACTTTGGCGGTGGGTTCATCCAGAAAAAGTATTTCCGGTTCCGTTACCAGGGCCCGGGCGATCAATACCCGTTGCCTCTGCCCCCCTGATAATTTACCGATAGGCGTGTGTCGCCTGTCCCACATACCCACTTTACGAAGGGCTTCTTCCACCACGGGACGATCCTGGGATGAAAAGATTTTTCCCATGCGGGATCGCGCAAGATGTCCCATCGACGCAACATCCATGACGGAAACAGGGAAGGTATTGTTTAAATCCGTATTCTGGGGAACGTAACCCACGCGGCGCCGCGCCTGATGGGGCGCATCTCCCAGTACTTTTATGGTGCCCCTGTCGGGTTTCAGTATGCCCAGAAGCAGTTTGAGGAGGGTTGTTTTCCCCCCTCCGTTGGGGCCGATCATTGCCAGGAAATCCCCTTGCTTCACGGTAAAATTGATATCCTCCAGTATGGGGGTCTTGTCGTAGGAAAACCATACCCCGTTCATTTCAATGGCGGGCATAGTTGTCAGGGGGCAGTTGTCAGGGGGCAGGATGACATTCGAAGCTGGTCTTTCTGCCCCCTGCATGCACCCTGCACCCTGTAAACAGTTATGTTCCTTCTGTTTCATCAACCCCCTTATCCTTCCACTTCCTAACAGCTGTTATCTCCAAACTGAAGTCCGCCGCCTCCGGTGAATGGGTAAGCGCACCCACGGAAATGAAATCAACACCCGTGGATGCGATTTCAAAAACGGTATCCAGGGTGATGCCCCCTGATGCTTCCACCAGGGCCGAGCCGTTGATAAGATCAACCGCTTCTTTCATTTCAGGGGGCGTCATGTTATCCAGCAGGATGATGTCGGCCCCCGCCCGGCAGGCTTCCTTGACGCCGGCAAGATCTTCCACTTCCACCTCCACCCTGAGCGTATGGGCCGACCCTTCCCGGGCCAGCGAAACGGCTTTTGAGATGGATCCCGCTGCCGCAATATGATTGTCTTTAATCAGGATGCCGTCAAACAGGCCGAATCGGTGATTGTGCCCGCCGCCGGTTCGGACCGCGTATTTGTCGCACCATCTGAGCCCCGGCGCGGTTTTTCGGGTGTCAAGGATTTTGGCATGGGTTCCCTTGATGGTTTCCACGTATTGACGGGTCAGGGTTGCGATGCCGCTCATGCGTTGAAGAAAATTGAGGGCGGTTCTCTCACCGGACAAAATGGAGGACAGGCGACCGTTGACTCGGCAGACCGTTGAGCCCTTTGGCACGACTGTACCCTCTTTGTGGTCTACCGAAAACGCCAGTGTTGGATCGACTTCAAGAAATGTCTGCTTAAAGACTGCCATGCCGGCCAGGGTCAGCGCTTCCCGTGCAATCAGGATGGCTTCGCCAAAGGCATCGGGCGCAACCGTCGCACGGGTGGTGGCATCTCCAGGCCCCAGATCTTCTTCAAGGGCGTGCCGGATCACGCGACTGATTGGCGAAATGGGACCCTTATCCATTGATGTTCTCCAGTACAGACAGGTTATTGGCAAGTTTATCCCGCTTGGCGGACAGGGTTTCGGCTTTGGCCCTGACCTCTGCCACAATATCATCCGGGGCTTTATCCAGAAAACCGGGGTTTGAAAGTTTCTTTTCCGAGGCTTTCAAGTCTTTCTCAACCTTGGCGATGGATTTGCGAATGCGTTTTTTCTCCTCCTCAAAATCCAGATCTTTCAGGTCCAAGTAAATGGTGGCGTTCCCGAATACGGTGGTGGCGAATGTTGCGAATTTAGGAAGACCTGAGCCGATGGTCAGATTTTTTACTTTGGCCAGAATCTTAAAGTATTCCGAGTTCTTTTGGAGGCAGGCTATCTCCTCCGTATTGACCGTATCAATGGCCGAATTGACATTCATGGAGGGAGGGAGATTCATTTCCCCCCGAATGTTCCTCATGCCGGTAGTGGTTCCCATGAGGAACGCCATCTCTTTCAGTGCTTCTTCATCCTTTGGAAAGTCGGATGGCTTCGGAAATGCCGCGCTCATGATGCTGCCCTCAGTCCCGGGAAGTCTCTGCCATATTTCCTCAGTCACAAAGGGCATGAAGGGGTGCAGCAATTTCAATGAAGCCCCTAAGGCTTCCCGAACCGTATTTCGCGCGGCATCTTTCAGGACCGGATCTTCTCCGTACAGCTCCTTTTTGGCCATTTCGAGGTACCAGTCGCAGAATTCATGCCATACAAACTGGTAGCAGAGACCGGCCGCTTCGTTGAACTGATAGTCGTCAATGGCCCGGGCCACTTCCCCGCTGACCTGGCCGATGCGGGTTAGAATCCAGCGGTCCGCAAGGGTGGCGGGTTTCGCTTTTGAAGGCGCTGCGTCATGATCATCCACATGATCATCCAGGTTCATGAAGACAAAACGGGCCGCGTTCCAAATTTTGTTGACAAAGTGGCGGTATCCGAGAATCGTTTCTTCGGAAAGTTTGATGTCCCGGCCCTGGGCGGCCAGGGCGGCCAGGGTGAATCGAAAGGCGTCCGTGCCGTGTTCGTCCATGATCACTAGGGGATCGATCACGTTCCCCTTGCTCTTGCTCATCTTTTTGCCTTCCGCGTCCCGGACGAGCGCGTGGATATACACATCCTTAAACGGGATGTCCCCCATGAAATGAATACCCATCATCATCATTCGTGCGACCCAGAAAAAGAGGATGTCGAATCCGGTGACCAGGGCGGCGGTCGGATAAAAAGTGTTTAATTCAGGCGTTTTATCCGGCCATCCCAGGGTGGAAAAAGGCCAGAGGGCCGAACTGAACCATGTGTCCAGTACGTCGGTTTCCTGATGGAGATCCCGGCTTTCACAGTGGACGCATTTTGTGGGTGTTGTTTTGGCCACGGTGATCTCACCGCATGCCCCGCAATACCAGGCCGGGATCCGGTGTCCCCACCAGATCTGTCTGGAGATGCACCAGTCCCTGATGTTGTCCATCCAATCGAAATAAACGCCCTCCCAGTTTGACGGATAAATGTGGGTCTTTCCATCCCTGACCGCATCGGCGGCGTCCTTGGCAAGCGGTGCGGTTTTCACGAACCACTGTTTGCTCAAAATGGGCTCGATCATGGTTTTGCACCGGTAACAGTGACCCACGGCATTCTGGTACGGTTCGATTTTTTCAAGGAGTCCTTCGGTTTTCAGGTCCGCTACGATTTTTTCACGGCACGCGAACCGGTCCATTCCCTCATAGGGTCCGGCCAGTTCGTTCATGATGCCATTGTCATCAATGACCTTGATCCGCTCCAGGCCATGCTGGTTGCCGATTTCAAAGTCGTTGGGGTCGTGCGCGGGTGTTATTTTCAGCGCGCCGGTACCGAATTTCATGTCCACATAACGGTCGAAGATAATGGGGATCGGCTTATTCAGGACCGGGAGCATGACGCGGGCGCCTTTCAAATGGGCGTACCGTTCGTCCTTGGGATTGACCGCCACAGCCGTATCCCCCAGCAGGGTTTCCGGTCGTGTTGTGGCAACGATGAGGTGACCGGTTCCGTCTTCAAGAAGATACCGAATGTGATAAAGATGACTCTCCTGGTCCTGATGCTCCACCTCCAGATCCGCCAGGGCCGTGTGGCACCGGGGGCACCAGTTGATGATGTAGTCCCCTCGGTAGATAAGCCCCTCCTCATAGAGGCGCACGAAAACCTCTTTAACGGCTCTCGAAAGTCCTTCATCCATGGTGAATCTTTCCCGGCTCCAATCACAGGAACAACCCAGCCGTCTCAACTGATTGATGATCAAACCGCCGTATTTTTTGCGCCATTCCCATACCAGTTCAATGAACTGTTCCCTGCCCACGGCATGCCGGTCCGTACCCTGGGCTGCCAGGTCTCTCTCAACCACGTTCTGGGTGGCGATGCCGGCATGATCGGTTCCGGGCTGCCACAGCACATTGTAGCCTGCCATTTTCTTGTAACGGCAGAGTATATCCTGAAGGGTGTTGTTCAGGGCATGGCCCATGTGAAGGGTTCCGGTCACGTTGGGCGGCGGGATCACAATACAGTATGGGGATTTTTCGGAAGCGGCTGTTGGTTTGAACAGGTCATTTTCCTCCCAGTACTGATACCACTTCGGTTCAACGTCTTTCGGTTCATAACTTTTGGCTATGGGTTCTTTTTCCATCGACAATAAAACTCCTCGGATAATGATGTAAATTTTTTATAGCAGGATAGGATGAATCCATCAAGCGCATAACGGGGCCGGTAAAAAGGAAGGGGGTTGTAACGGTCTTACAACCCCCTTGACGCTGCCAATAAATTTTGTTGCCTCTATGTGTCAGATGCGCTTACAGTATCGGACGACGCGATGCTTTGCTTCAGGCTGTCTATGGCTTCCTGAATGATTTTTTCAGCGACTTCGGAAACGGTTTCACGGACGGCCTTGTCAACGGTTTCCTGAATGATTTCGGTTAGCAGTTCCCTCATTTTTTCTTCAGAAATGCCGGGAATATCATAGATGCCGGCACTGCCGGGTTTTTCATCATCATCCGGTTCTCCGTAAGCGGAAAGGAATGCTTCAGATTCCTCAAATTGAGGTTCTTCAGCTTCAAGTGCGTCTTTTTTGAGATCGGCCAGGATGTCTTCCGGCCCGCCAAAATCAGATGCGCTTTTTTCGAGATCGGCCAGTACATCGTCCAGATGTTCTTGCGATTGTACCGGGAACGACTCGGTATCAGCCGCGTCAAGTGCGGATGAGCTCTCAAACTTAAAATCCGAAGATTCCAGTGTTGACAAGCCATTGTCTGGAAACGCTTCTTCCATTTCTGCCGACTCCGCCAAAGTAGCGGATGCTGCGACGGCCGGGTCTGTTTCTTCCAAAACCGGTGAAGGGAGCGCCAATCCTTCGGCGGTTACATTTTCGTTGAGTTTGATCCGGTCATGATCCGGCGCTTCCGCGTCGAGTAGCAGCGGCGCCCCAGCATCCAGGGTATCCTTGCCTTCGCTCACCACGTCCATCAATTCTATGATCTCATCTGAATTGAGTTCATCGGGATCGGATCCCGGATTCAAGTCGAATGCCGGGGCCTCTTTGCCTTCTTGAGATAGATCTTGATCGTTGCTCATCTGGGCTCCCCCACTGATGGATTTTACGAGCTTGCTTCCTGCCGAATCCGTAACATGAGGGGTTGATATTGTCAAGGATTTCCACCGCGCGCATCCTGGAAAATACCCTGAGGCAGCTCAGAGTACTGGTTTTGCCTTGACAATCCAGTGCGTTTTCCTGTATGAACACAACGCCAAAGGAATCAACCCGTCGGCTTTGAAACAACCACTGAAAAAAGGATATTATGAAAATGCACGTCCGAAATTCCATACCTTATGAGCCCGCCATAACCTGTGGGGGATACACGGATCGTATCCTTCATGTGGACCTTTCCACTTCTGAGATTGACATATGGAAGATGCCCCCGGACCACAAGGATAAGTACCTGGGGGGCCGGGGATACGCCCTGGCGTTGATATGGGAGAAAACCCGGGCGGAAACCCGCCATGACAGTCCGGAAAACATTGTTGTGATGGCCAGCGGTCCCCTTTGCGGCGATCCGAGATTCCCCGGGAGCGGAAAATTCATTGTCGGCACCATTTCTCCCTTGACGAATACCTTCATCGACTCCAATATCGGCGGGCATTTCGGCCCGTTGCTGAAGCGCTGCGGTTTTGACGCACTGGCGGTGTCAGGATTGTCCCCCGATGGTGCAAAAGTTCTCCACATTGACGGGGACCAGGGAGCCATCCAAATCATTGACGCGCCTTCCTTTGGGGAAGGGATAGATGATGGTGGGCTTACTTATGGGGAATCGCTCCTGAAAGTGCTTAATGGCGATGAACTAAACGAGCATTCGGCGGTGGTCACCACGGGCAAGGGGGCCGAAAACGCGCGATTCGGTATTGTGAACAGCCTCTTTTTTGATCGGAGGCGGAATCGGCTTCGTGCTAAGCAGGCCGGGCGGGGCGGCACCGGCACCGTGATGCGCCGGAAGGGATTGAAGGCGGTGGTGGTCCAGACCGCCCAGGCCGCCACCCGGGCAAACCAGCCCGTGGATGCGAAAGGGGTCAAAGAGGCCGGCGCCCAACTCAAGAAGGTGTTGAGCAAAATGGACCCCTCTCAGCTTCAACTGGCCAGTTGGGGTACCACCGTTTTGGTGGAGTTCATGGACAAGTTTCACATCCTCCCCGTCAGGAATTATCAGAGCGGGCAGGATCCGGAAGCAAAAAAGCTGTTCGCCGACGTATTTTTGAAAGACTATTTCAGCCGGAAAACTCCGGATGGGTGTTTCAGCGGATGCAACCTGGCCTGTGCGAAAGGGGCGGAGGGCGTCACCCTGACACAGGGACCCAGGGCGGGAGAAAAGGTCGGTATTGACGGCCCTGAATACGAAACCATCGGTGCCGTGACGGCCATGGGCATATTCGACCCGCAGTTTGTGATGGAATACAACTGGTATTGCGACGAATACGGATTGGACACCATTTCAACCGGTGTGACCATGGCGTTTCTGATGGAATGCCGGCAGCGGGGATACCTCACAAAGGCGGATACCGAATACGACCTGGATTGGGGTAATATGGAATCCGCCGGTAGGCTGTTGCACGAAACGGCCAATGGAACGGGGTTGGGGGCTGTTTGTGGTGAAGGGATTGTGCGCGCCAGGGAATGGGTGGCAGAACGGCATTCCGCCCGGACGGGGGCGCCCCGGGAGGATGTTCTCAATGAATTGAAAACGTTCGCCATGGAGGTGAAAGGGCTGGAATTCAGTATGTACATTACCAAGGAATCCCTGGCCCAGCAGGGCGGGTACGGGTTTGCTCTGAAAGGTCCACAACATGACGAGGCATGGCTGATTTTCATTGATCAGGTTCACAAAGAACTGCCTACGTTTGAGATGAAGGCCGATGCACTGAAATGGTTTCCCCTGATTCGAACATGGTTTAATGCGGTGGGGCTTTGCAAACTCCCATGGATTGATGTGCGGCATCCGGATGCGGCCTCAACCGCCAACCCGGCCCAGAATACGCCGACGCTCAAGTACTATGTGGACTATCTCAATGCCACCACGGGGTCCTCCAAGACACTGCAGGATGTCCTCGATGACTCAGAGAGATTGTACCACCTTCAGAAGATGATCAACCTGCGGCAGGGAAAAGGGACGAGGGCCAGTGATCAGATTCCGCTTCGTGCCATGGGGCCCGTCTTTACCAATGAATATGAAGAACGTTCGGCGTATTACGACGAATGGCTGAGGGAACAGACCGGTCAGAAGCTGTTGCCTGCCAGCGTCGAAGATCGGTTGAAGATGCTCATCGATCTTCGGAAAGAGGCCTATCAGAAGCTCTGCGATTCAGTGTACCTGGCAAAAGGTTATACGACCGATGGGGTCCCCCTGCCCGAGACCCTGGAGCGCTTCGGACTTTTAGACGAGCGTGCGGCAGCATTGCTTTCGGAACACGGACTGGGATGGGGAGACGACCGGCGCCTGTCCAACTGATACGCAAGGAGAAATTTGTGGTTATATCCGTCAATTTTCATGGCTTCCAGCGAATGGTGACCCAGACCCGTGAAGTGCAGATCGCTCTTGCAAACGGCACCCGTGTGGATCACGTTCTGGATGCGGTCCAGGAGCGATTTCCAAAGCTGCCCCTTCAAAGGGAGGATCTTATCATTACCGTTAATGATAAGGTTTCAACGATGGATCAACTGCTGAAGGAAAGGGACACCGTCTCTTTACTGCCCCATATCGGCGGCGGTTGAAGGAGGAAAAACAGCCAATGGCCTCATTGAAAGATCTGATCAAGGGCGCTCCGGTTCATGAGCGGAAATTGACGCTGCATTCCTATCCTCTGGAAGATGGCCGGTTGATTATTGAAGGATGGTTGCGGGATGAGCGCCTGGTTGATGGATACCACTGGAATGGCGTTCCCCGGGATCCCGGAGTGGTGCATTGGATGTGCATTCGGTTCCTGGTGGGTGACTGGCCCCTGACCATTCTGGATGCGGAAGGGGAAATGCCCGATGTTCCCCACAAACTGTGCCCCTCAACCCTTGAGGGGATCAAACGGGTGGTGGGCCTTAAAATCGTTGCGGGATACAGCGACAAGGTGCGCGGGATATTCGGCGGGGTTCTCGGTTGCAGCCACCTCACTCACCTGATGATGGTCATGGGTGCGGCGGCGCTTCACGGCTATTGGACCCAGCATTCCCGGGAACGCCAACCGATTCCCCGGTCCCTGGCGGAATTCGAATCACTGCCCCAACTGATCGACAGTTGCGCTTTATGGGACAAAGATGGCCCCATCATGAAAGACTTGAAGGCTTCCATTGAAGCGTCCGGAAAAACTCCGTAAATATCTAATGCGGGCTGCACCCACAACCCAAATGGTCTCACGCAAAGGCGCCAAGACGCAGCGGCAAGACGCAGTTTTAAGCCGCAGTTTTAAGTTTTAGGTTTTAAGTTTTCGGTTTTGCAGTCAATGAACTTCTTGTTTTTTGTGACAGAAAACCAGGTGATAAGGCGTTAAGAATGAGGGTCTCGGAAATTGCAGGCCGTCTGTGTGGATGACTTTATGAAAGGAGCAAGCAATGACACTTCATCGACTGGCCGGAAAACCGGCGCCGGAATCCATGCTGGAAAATATCCCCGAGTTGATATCCTCCTATTATACCCTTGATGCGTCGGGACCCGTTTCTTTCGGTACATCTGGACATCGGGGATCCGCCTTGAAGGGAACCTTCAACGAAATGCACGTGGCGGCCATGGCGCAGGCCATCTGTGATTTCCGGTCGGAAAAAGGCCGCAAGGGACCGCTTTTCATGGGGTTTGACACCCATGCCCTTTCGATACCGGCTTTTCGGACCGCCCTGGAGGTGTTTGCCGCCAATGGGGTTGAAACGGTCATCCACGAAAAAGATGAATATACGCCGACCCCGGTGATTTCGTTTCTGATTGTGGCGCATAATCGGGATCCGAAAAGCCAGCTGGCGGACGGCGTGGTCATTACCCCTTCCCATAACCCACCCCGTGATGGGGGATTCAAATACAATCCCCCCCATGGCGGTCCTGCCGATGTGACGGAAACCCGCTGGATTCAGGATCGGGCCAACCGGCTCATGGGGCAGGATCAAAATCATATCAAGCGGATCCCCTATCCAAAGGCCTGTGCCGTATCGACTACCCACGAAGAGGACTTCATCACCCCTTTTGTCAAGGCGCTCGATCAGGTGATTGATATGAAGGTCATCCGGGACTCAGGCGTTCGAATGGGCGTGGATCCCATGGGGGGATCCGGCGTGCATTTCTGGCATGTGATCGCTGAAACCTATGGGTTGGATATGGAAATTGTAAACCCCCGTGTGGACCCGGCTTTCGGGTTTATGCCCCTGGACGGGGATGGTGAAATCCGCATGGACTGCTCGTCTCGGGAACGACCCGGATTACGATCGCCACGGCATCGTGTGCCCCACGGGGCTCATGAACCCCAATCATTACCTCTCCGTGGCCATCTGGTACCTGTTGCAGCACCGGCCGTTATGGCGTTCCGGTCTCAAAATCGGCAAAACCCTGGTAAGCAGTACCATGATCGATCGGGTGGCCAAGGATCTGGATCGGGTGCTGTATGAGGTTCCCGTGGGGTTTAAGTGGTTTGTGGACGGACTGTTGAAGGGGGGCCTTGCTTTTGGTGGCGAGGAGAGCGCGGGGGCGTCTTTTTTGAGGATGGATGGTACGGCCTGGTGCACGGACAAGGACGGTTTTTCAGCGGGCCTTTTATCGGCGGAAATCATCGCGAGAACCGAGAAAACACCTGCTGAGATCTATGGAAATATTCTGGTCCCCAGCCATGGTGCGCCTTTTTACAAAAGGGCCGATGGACCCATCTCCCCGGATCAGCGCCAGGTATTGAAGGACCTCACCCCCGAGTCCGTCAAGGTCTCTTCAGTGGCGGGCCTGCCCATCGTTTCCGTTGCCACCACGGCGGCTGGAAATGGGGCCTCCATCGGCGGTGTTAAGGTTACACTGGAGGATGGTTCATGGTTTGCCGTTCGCCCTTCGGGAACGGAACCCAAAATGAAGATTTATGTGGAGAGCTTTGGCGGGGAAGATCTCTGGGAACGCATTTACGGGGAAGTCGACGCTTGCATTTTCTGCCGGTGACCGGTATGGACTGATGGCGTCTGAATAGGGAGAACCAACAGACTGTTGGGGAGCGAAGATGTTGTATCGTACGGTAGAAAAAACAGGTGACCGGTTGTCGATTCTCGGGTTTGGGTGTATGCGCCTCCCTCAGAAGTTGGGGGAGCCAAGTACCGGGAAAATTGACGAAAAACGTGCCAGAAAGCAGGTACGTCATGCCATTGATCAAGGGGTCAACTATATCGACACGGCCATGCCCTATCATGCGGGTGGAAGTGAACCCTTTTTAGGTCGTACATTGAGCGATGGATATCGCGAAAAAGTCAAACTGGCCACGAAACTGCCGCCCTGGTCCGTAAAAACCCGGGAAGATATGGACCCACTTCTGAGGGCGCAAATAGATCGCCTCAGAGCCGATTATATCGACTATTATCTGCTCCATGCCCTTGAACGAAGAAGTTGGGAGAAATTGAAACGCCTGAAGGTGTTGGAATTTCTGGATCAGGCCAAATCGGACGGACTTATTGTAAATGCGGGTTTTTCATTTCACGGCGATATTGAGACGTTCAAAGAGATTGTGGATGCCTACGACTGGACTTTCTGCCAGATCCAGTACAACTATCTGGATGAACAAAACCAGGCCGGCACTGAGGGGCTTCGGTATGCATCGGAAAAACGACTGGCCGTAATGGTCATGGAACCGCTCCGCGGCGGCAATCTGGCGCGTCCCGCGCCCCCGCAAATTCAGGCTCTGTGGGATCAGGCCGAGACAAAACGGACTCCCGCCGAGTGGGCCTTGCGCTGGGTTTGGAACCACCCGGAGGTCACCGTGGTGCTTTCGGGCATGAACGAAGACGCTCATATTGAAGAAAACCTCAGGGTCGCAGGTGAAGCGTGTTCAGATTCCCTGACGGAGAAGGAATTACGGCTGGTTGAAAAGGTAAACGCGACCTATCGCAGACTGACCAAGGCCGGTTGCACCGGTTGTCGTTACTGCATGCCCTGTCCGTCGGGTGTGGATATCCCACTGTGTTTTGAACTTTACAACCGAAAGCATCTGTTCAACGATGCAAAATGGGCCAACATCGTTTATTTGACCCGATTGGCCGGGGGCGAAGGGGAAACGCCGTCATTGGCATCTCTGTGCGAACATTGTGGAAAATGCGAGGGGGTTTGCCCTCAGCATCTGCCCATTCAGGCGCTCCTGGAGGAGGTGGTAAAGGATTTTGAGGGACGGTTGTTAAAACCCATGGTCTGGGCAACCCGAAAATTTTTCGGTTTTCAAAGATGGTCCAGTGTACGAAGGGCTCGGAAATTGGAAAAACGGGCGGGAGGTTAAGTTCACTTGCCTTACATTACTTGCCGACAGAAAAAAACCCGGCACAAGGTTGACGTGTCTGCGTGTGAAGGCTGCAAGGGCATGGCTTGTCCTGACTACTACGATTATTTACAGCTTTCCCTGTTTCCCCACTTGATTCCGGATGAAAAGGTCCGACGAAAACTTCAATCGGAACGAAGGCCGGTCGAAAATCGGAAAAATTCAAAATCACCCCAACAGATATCATGGCTGGAAAAAGCTGACTGAGGCTTTGGGGCTTTGGTGCGCTAGGTTAAGTCTGATGGCGCCGTAAAAAGTCCCCTCTACTGTGTTGCAGTGATTTCCCAGAATCTCAACATACTACCTGTATGTTCGACGTTCCTGAAAAACCACTACGCCTTTTATCTGGAACTTTTTACAACGCCATCTGTAGCTCGATTCGCGACTTTTCACGAGACCATCCACGATGTTGATTCGTGGAAACACATAAATTAAGGATGCCATAATGTTAATTGATAGTCATTGCCATCTGGATATGAGGGACTTCGATAGAGACAGGGAAGCCGTTATCCGGCGGGCGCAACAGGACGGGATTGTTCATATAATTTCAATCGGAATTGATGTGAAGAGTTCCCGGTCCGCCATTGACCTGGCGCGGAAATACAATTTTATTTCCGCTACGGTGGGGTGTCACCCCCATGACGCGGATGAATGCAGTTCCTTAGATCTTGAGACACTGGCGTCAATGGCCGCTGATCCGGAAGTGGTCGCTTGGGGGGAGATCGGTCTTGATTATTACCGAAACCATTCGGAGAAGGAAAACCAGCGAAAGATTTTTCAGGCGCAACTGGACCTGGCGCATGCGGCCAACCTTCCCGTAATTATCCACGAGCGGGAGGCCCATGAAGAGGTCTATGCGATGCTGGA
>JAFCZI010000279.1 GCA_019314425.1 Deltaproteobacteria bacterium
GCCCCATCGAGATGATTCTGGCCTATATGGCGGAACATCTCAATGCCACCATCCGTGCTTATAAAGATGTGAGTGTGGAAGGGACGGACGTGCGGAATTTGGAGACCTATGCGAAAGCGTTCATGTTGGTCATTTCCAAAATTTATCCGTCCCTTATGATTATCGGTACGGGCTTTGCGCTCTGGTTGAACATTGTCATTGCCAAGCCGCTCTTCAAATTGTGGCATCTCAAATATCCACAATTTGAGCCCATGGATCGCTGGCAGTCCCCTGATTGGCTGGTATGGGGCACCATCATTTCCGGGTTTTCGCTGTTTTTGTCATCAGGGGGTATCGAATTTCTGGCCATAAACGCCCTGATTGTTATTTTGGCCATCTATCTTTTTCACGGGCTATCCATCGTGCTGTTCTTCTTGAATAAGTACAAGGTTCCCACTTGGATCAGGGTCGGTGCGTATGTCTTGATCATGATTCAGCAGCTTTTTTTTATTGTGCTGATACTGGCCGGTTTGTTTGACCAGTGGGCTGATTTCAGGAGAATTCATCGAAGAGCCGATAGCTGAAGCAAGCGACGGAGGAAAATCAAATGGAAGTAATTTTAAGACAGGATGTGGATGAACTGGGCCTTGAAGGGGACATCGTCAAGGTGGCCAAAGGCTATGGACGAAACTATCTGATTCCGCAATCCATGGCGTTGGAAGCCACGGAACACAATAGAAAAGCCCTTGAACTTCAGCGAAAAAAAATTGAGCTGAAACGGGTAAGGGTCAAAGAGGACGCGGGAAAAGTCAAAGCGGTAATGGAAAAGGTCGAGCTGACCTTCTCACAGAAGTCGGGTGAAGAGGGGAAACTTTATGGCTCTGTCACGTCCATGGATATCGCGTCACAACTCAAGGACCAAGGCATCAATGTTGACAGACGGAAAATCGTGCTGGAAAAACCCCTCAAAGAGGTGGGGGAATTTCAGGTAGAGGTTAAAATTTATCCCGAAGTCAGCGCAGCCATCAAAGTCGTGGTAAAAGCGGACGAGGAAGCTTCAAAAGAATAAGGTTTTGCCCCATGCCTGGAAACAACGATGGAACCGCCCGGTTTTCCCCCAAAGTTCCGCCCCACAACCTGGAGGCGGAACAGGCCGTGCTGGGCGGGGTATTGCTAAACAATGATGCCATGAACCAGCTCATGGACATCCTTTCTTCCGACGATTTCTATCGAGGGGCACACGTCACCATTTTTGAAGGGATGTCTGCCCTGTACAAGGATGGCGAACCCATTGATGTCATAACGCTTTCCGAAGTTCTCACCAGGAAAAACCAGGTGGAAAAGGTGGGGGGCGTCGATTATCTGGCGGTTCTGGTTCAGTCGGTCTCCACTTCGGCGGGAATTGTCTATCACGCGGAAATTATCAGGCATGCCTCAGTGCGGAGGCGGTTGATTTCGGAGTGTTCAAGCATTTCGGAATTATGCTTTCAAGAACAGACTGGCGCCGAAGAGCTGCTTGAAAAAGCCGAACAAACCATTTTCAATATCGCTGAAGCGCAGATCAAGGAGGGCTTCCAGCCCCTGAGTCGCGTCATCAAGGGCAGTATGGAGAAAGTGGTGAAGGCGGGGGAATCGAAAGGCTTCCTAACGGGCGTCACCACCGGGTTTGAGCATTTTGATCGCCTGACCGCAGGTCTTCAGCCATCAGACCTGATTATTGTCGCCGGCAGACCGAGCATGGGGAAAACGGCACTGGCCCTGAATATGGGATACAACGCGGCCAAGAGCACAAAAAAAGGGGTCGCGGTTTTTTCTCTCGAAATGTCCAAGCAACAGTTGGGTATCCGTTTGCTGGGATTTGAGTCCAGGATTGATGCTACCCGTCTGAGAACCGGAAGGCTCAAAAAACACGAGTGGCAGGAACTGATCGATGCCGCCGATCGTCTTTCGGAAGTTCCCATTTTCATCGATGACAGCTCTGCCATCAGCGTGTTGGAAATGAAGGCCAAATGCCGAAGGCTCAAGAAAAAGGGTGAATTGGGTCTTGTGATCGTAGATTACATGCAGCTGATCTATGGTCGAAGTTCAGCGGAATCCCGGCAGTTGGAAATGTCGGAAATTTCCAGGGCTCTCAAAGGGCTGGCCAAGGATCTCGACATCCCCGTAATGGCACTGTCCCAGCTCAACCGAAAGGTGGAGGACAGGCCCAATAAACGGCCTCAGCTGGCCGACTTAAGGGAAAGCGGCGCCATTGAACAGGATGCGGATGTGATTGCGTTTATCTACCGGGATGAGGTTTACAACCCTCAATCGGAGGAAAACCGAAATACCGCAGAGATCATCATCGGGAAACAGAGAAACGGCCCAACGGGGTCATTTAAATTAACGTTTCTGAAAGAGCTGACCCGGTTCGAAAATTTCATTCAGGAAGATGTCCCCATGTGACAATCCTTCAGGCGCTTTTCCACCCGGTTGAGCGCATTTTCCGGTTGCCCTTCCCCACCACCAGGCACTCACACCCCGGCAATGAATTCACAAACCGAATACCCTTCTCCGGTCGCATGACAAACACACTGGTGGACAGCGCGTCCGCATCCATAGCGGTTTCAGCCATAACAGACACACTGGCGCTGGTATGGGGCGAAAAGCCGCTGTGGGGGTTCACAATGTGGTGGAACATCTTTTCCCGGTCAAAATAAACTTCATAATTCCCGGATGTGGCGATGGCGCCGTTCGTCATTTTAATTTTGTCCGGATACCGCTGCTTCTTGAGGGGGTCCTGTACCGCAATGGTCCAGGGCTTTCCATCCTGCCGGCGCCCTGATGTTCGAATGTCCCCTCCCGCATTGATCAAGTAATTTTCGATGCCATGTTCGGAAAGGATCTCTGACGCCTTATCGACGATATAACCCTTTGCGATGCCATCCAGGGTAATGCCCATGCCCGGCTTCTTCAATAAAACGCTGTTTCGCTCCAGTTGAATGCTGGAGGCATCCACCAGTTTCAGGGCTTCACGCATCTCCTTCTCATTGGGGGGTGAGGGGTTGCCCCCGGAAAATCTATTTTTGAACAGGTCCACCACCGGTTTCACCGAAATATCAAAGGCCCCATGGCTGATTCTGTAATGGGACAACGCCCGCCTCACCACATTTACCATGTCCGGGGGGACATCCGCCAGACGTCCTTCCCGGTTTAGCTGGGCAACGGCTGTGCTCTGGTCAAAACGGCTCATATCCCGGGTCAACCGATCGATTTCTTCAAAAGCCGAAAAGATGGCTTCGCCGGCCTGATCCCGCGATGAGTGCAGAAGGGTCATGGATACGAAAGTCCCCATGGCCAATCGGGTTTCAGAAACCTTATACAATTTACGGTTGAACTTAACGGCTTCAGCAGAAGCGGGAATCGCCACAGCCGCAGTAAATCCAACGCCGAGAATTCCGGATAGCTTTAAGAAATCCCGTCGATTAATGACGCCTGATAATCGTCGCGTATTTTTTTCCATTCTTATTTCCTCCATTTGGTTCCCCAAAAACCATGTGGTATTGTCGTTTTGTAAATATTCGGCTTACAATGTAAATGTTTGGCCAGTGCTTCATATTCGTCTATTTGGGACTGCGTAGCATACTAATGCTATGTGAGCAGGCC
>JAFCZI010000280.1 GCA_019314425.1 Deltaproteobacteria bacterium
GACAGGGCCACACTGGAATCAGAGAGAAATTTCACGCTGAGAATCAGGGACAGGGAAAGAAAATTGATTGTAAAAATAAAAGAGGCTCTGAGCAGAATTGAGCACGGCACTTTCGGTATCTGCGAAGAATGCGGCGAGGACATTTCAGAGCAACGACTGAACGCACGCCCGGTCACCACCCTGTGCATCAACTGCAAAAAAAGCCAGGAAAGCGAAGAAAAATTGAAGGGGCTGTAGTGTTCCCCCGATTGCCAGGTTGATCATTTGACGGTAACAAACGTGCGGAGGTCCGGGGGACTTCTTTCAAGCTGAAAGCGGCAACGGACAGGTTGGCTGAAACAGGTTTTGGTATGTGGCTGTTCCATTTTGGGAGAGAGCAGTGAACGCTGAAAGGTAAAAACCGCCCCTTGCCATAGGAAAGACTCCGTGCCTGAAACCACGAAAACGCGACAACAGAGAAAGAAAAAAAAACAGGAAGTTCATACAGAGGTCATTACAACCCATGTCAACGCCGATTTTGACGCCCTCGCCTCCATGTTGGCCGCCGGTAAACTCTATCCTGAAGCATCCTTGGCTTTTCCCGGCTCTCAAGAAAAAAATCTCAGAAATTTTTTCCTGAATTCCACCTTCTACCTCCTGAATATCACGAAAGTCAAAAAAATCGACATCGATGCCATCAAGCGGCTGATTCTGGTGGACACCCGGCAGAAAGGCCGTATCGGAGACTTTGCCCGGCTGGCGGATCGCGAAGATGTGGAAATCCACATATATGACCATCACCCCGCTGCCTCGGACGACATCCACGGCCAGCGGGAAGTCATTCGTAAAATCGGCTCGAACACAGCGTTGATGGTCGACATTATCCGAAAAAAACGCATTCCTGTTTCCCCGGAGGAAGCCACCGTCATGTGCCTGGGGATTCACGAAGATACGGGAAGTTTTACGTTCTCTTCCACCACCAGTGAGGACTATGCCGCAGCGGCCTGGCTTGCTGCTCAGGGCGCCGACCACAATGTTATCTCGGACATGCTGACCCGTGAGCTGACCACCGAGAACCTCTGGCTGCTCAACGACCTGATACAATCGGCCACCACCCGAATGATTAACGGGACGGAAATTGTCATCAGCAAGGTCATCACAGACGAATTTGTACCGGACTTCGCTGTTCTGGTACACCGCTTCATGGAAATGGAGAGTCTGAAGGTGGTCTTCGCGCTGGCACAGATGGAAAACCGCATTTTTCTGGTGGCCCGAAGCCGGGTCGACATCGTGGACGTAGCGGAGATTGCCGTCACATTCGGCGGGGGTGGACATCCGGAGGCGGCCTCAGCAACCATCAAAGACCAGACATTGATCCAAGTGGAGCGGTCACTGGATGCCCTTTTGAACAACAGTATCGGGAAACTCAAAAATGCCGGGGACATGATGTCTTCACCGGTCATCGGAATTCGTCCCGCAGACAGCATTGACAAAGCGGCCGACTACATGACCCGTTACAATATCAATGTACTGATGGTGATGGATGATGACAGGCTTCGGGGTTACGTCACCCGGCAGATTGTTGAAAAAGCGGCTTATCTCGGACTCGGAGACCGAAACGTGTGCGACTATATGAACATTGAATTCGCCACCGTTCATCCGGATGCCACACTCAAACAAATCCAGGATCTGATTATTCGCGGCAGGCTGAGGATCCTTCCGGTGGTTGAAAACAAGCAGGTAAAAGGGGTTATCACCCGAACAGATCTTTTGAACATCCTGGTGGGAAACCCGCTGGTCCCCGATGCTCTCCTCGACAGCAAGAAAAGCGGTTCGATGATCCGAAAACGGAATCTTTCCGGAATGCTCAAAGAACGGCTGCCGAAAAAAGTGGTCGCCCTCTTGGAAAAGCTGGGGGATGTTGCCGATTCTCTTGGCTATGGCATCTATCTTGTGGGCGGGTTGGTCCGAGACATCTTTCTGAAATTTGAGAACCTGGATGTGGATGTCGTCATTGAGGGAAACGGCATCAAATTTGCCCGTGAATTTGCCAAAAAACATTCCGCCCGGGTGCGAAGCCACCAGAAATTCGGTACCGCCGTGCTGATTTTCAAAGACGGGTTCAAGGTGGATGTGGTCACCGCAAGGATTGAGTATTATAAGTCCCCGGGAGCGCCGCCCATCGTTGAAACGAGCTCATTGAAACTGGATCTGTATCGCAGGGATTTCACAATGAACACATTGGCCGTCAGTTTAAACAAACGGTCTTTCGGTACCCTCCTCGACTATTTCGGTGCTCAGAAGGATATCAAGGATAAAGCGCTGCGGGTCCTGCATAACTTAAGCTTTGTGGAAGATCCCACGCGCATGTTCCGGGCCATACGATTTGAACAACGGTTCGGTTTCACCATTGGAAAACTGACCCTTGCCCTCATGAAGACTGCGGCAAAAATGGATTGGACCGACAGCCTGGCATCACGCAGGATTCTGGGGGAACTGAAACTCATCCTCAAGGAAGAAAATCCCATCCGTGCCCTCGTACGGCTGAATGAATTTAAGCTTCTGCAATTTGCGTCTCCCCATATCAATCTGAACGATGCCATCAAAAGCCTGCTGGAAGAAATCAATGAAGTCATCGCCTGGTACCACCTCCTTTTTCTGGAGGAACCCATTACAGAATGGAAGGTCTACTGGTACGGGCTCACCAGCGGAATTGACACAGATATCTTCAAGAGATTAACCCATGAAATAGGGGCCGAATGCCTCTCCCCCCGGGGCATGGCGGAACAACAACTCATGGATAGCCTTTTCAGGTTTGATGGAACCGACTACGCGCTCTTTGCGATGCTCCGATCCCATGATACGGAAATGCTGCTGTATTTGATGGCAAAAGCAAAAAATGAGCGGATGAAGCGATTGATCTCCAATTTCTTCACACAGTTGAAAGGAAAAACAATTCGCCTCAACGGTGATGATCTGTTAAAGATGGGGTTCACATCGGGACCCATCTTCAAAGAAATTTTCGAAAGGCTCCTGGAAGCCCGAATAAATCGGCTCACGCTGACAAAGGAAGATGAAATAGCGCTTGTCAAACAGGAATTTGGGAATCCGAGATCAAAAAGATGAACGTCGAACATCGAACGTCCAACATCGAATAGAAAACAAACATCAACTTTATACACTTTAGCTCACTTTTATGGAAAGGGGAACAAGAGGGAATGGCAAAAGGGAAAATCGTAAGCGGCATGAGACCCACCGGGAAACTGCATCTCGGACATTTGCGCGGCGCGCTGCTCAACTGGAAAAAGCTTCAGGAAGAGTTTGAGTGTTTTTACTTCATTGCAGACTGGCATGCACTGACCAGCGACTACGCCCAAACAGAAATCATCAAGGAAAGCACTTATGAAATCATTATGGATTGGATTTCCGTGGGGCTTGATCCGGAACAATCCACATTTTTTATTCAGTCCGACATCAAAGAACACGCGGAGCTCTATCTGCTTTTTTCCATGCTCACCCCGCTTCCCTGGCTGGAGCGAAACCCCACCTACAAGGAGCAGTTGAGAGAACTGAGCCATAAGGATATTTTCACCTACGGTTTCCTGGGCTATCCGGTACTTCAGGCCGCAGATATATTGAT
>JAFCZI010000281.1 GCA_019314425.1 Deltaproteobacteria bacterium
TATGGCTAAGGAAAAATTTGATAGGTCCAAACCGCACGTCAATGTTGGTACCATTGGTCACGTTGACCACGGAAAAACCACATTGACCGCTGCTATTACACAGGTTCTTGCAAAAAAAGGTCTCTCTGAAATCAGAGACTTTGACTCTATTGACAATGCACCGGAAGAAAAAGAACGTGGTATTACTATCAATACCGCTCACGTTGAGTACTCTACAGAAAAACGTCATTATGCACACGTTGACTGTCCGGGTCATGCTGACTATGTGAAGAACATGGTAACTGGTGCTGCCCAGATGGACGGTGCAATTATCGTTGTTGCAGGTACGGATGGTCCTATGCCACAAACCAGGGAGCACATCCTCCTGGCCCGCCAGGTGAACGTTCCTAAGATCGTTGTATTCCTGAATAAGGTAGACATGGTTGATGACGATGAGCTACTCGAACTGGTTGAAATGGAAATTCGTGAATTACTTGACTTCTATGAATTTGACGGTGACAATGCTCCCGTTATTCATGGATCTGCTTTAGGTGCTTTGAACGGAGAAGAGAAGTGGGAAGACAAAATAATGGAGCTGATGGATGCTGTGGATACTTATATCCCCATTCCTCCCCGTGATTATGAAAAACCATTCCTACTGCCTGTTGAAGATGTATTCTCAATCACAGGTCGTGGTACAGTTGCTACCGGAAGAATTGAAACAGGTATTGTAAACACAGGTGATGAGATGAACCTGATTGGTCTTGGTGCAGAAGGCAGGAAGACTGTAATAACAGGTGTAGAGATGTTCCGCAAGATCCTCGACAGGGGTGAAGCTGGTGACAATGTAGGTCTTTTGCTCCGTGGTGTTGATAAGAAGGAGATCAAGAGGGGTATGGTTATTGCCAAGCCTGGATCGATTACTCCCCATACCGAGTTCAAGGCTCAGGTATACGTTCTGAAGAAAGAGGAAGGTGGACGCCATACTCCCTTCCACAACAACTATCGTCCCCAGTTTTACCTGAGGACACTGGACGTAACAGGTGAGATCATGCTCCCAGAAGGAACTGAGATGGTAATGCCTGGAGATGATGTGGAGATCACAGTGAAGTTGATCTACCCTGTAGCTGTTAACGTGGGTCTGCGTTTCGCTATCCGTGAGGGTGGTCGTACCGTAGGTGCTGGCCAGGTGATTAAGATTGAGGAATAGCTTTACCTTACTTATATAATAGAGAGCTCGGGTTGTTCTATTTGAACCCGGCTTCTCTATTTTGATATGATAAGTTTACGGGTGTAGCTCAGTTGGTAGAGCACTGGTCTCCAAAACCAGGTGTCGGGCGTTCGAGTCGCTCCTCCCGTGCAAATTAATAAAGGAAATGAAAAAAATCGTAAACTATCTGAAAGAATCCTATAATGAGCTGGTTCACAAAGTGACCTGGCCTACATGGAAGGATTTGCAGAGTAGTGCACTGGTGGTCATGGTTGCATCTCTGATATTTGCCTTGATTGTCTTTGCAATGGATTTTACATTTCAGAAAATCCTTGAAGGCATCTATAAATTAGTGTAATCCATGAGCAATCTGGAAAAGAAATGGTATGTTCTCCGAGCTATAGGTGGTAAAGAGAAGAAAGCCAAAGAGTATCTTGAAAGTGAAATTAGCAGGTTAAACCTGCAAGACTATGTTGAACAGGTGTTGATTCCTACGGAGAAGGTATACCAGATCCGCAATGGTAAAAAGATCAGCAAAGAGCGCAATTATTTCCCCGGATATGTACTTGTAGAGGCTGCATTAACTGGTGAAATTCCGCATATCCTGAGAAATATCCCCAACATAATCGGATTTCTGGGCTCTGATGGAGACCAGATGCCTACACCACTAAGACCCGCTGAAGTGAACCGGATCCTTGGTAAGGTGGATGAACTGACCGCCAGTGATGAGGAGATCACCGTACCATTTTTTGTTGGTGAGTCTGTAAAAGTGATCGACGGTCCGTTTAATAGTTTCACCGGTATCATCGAAGAGGTAAATGATGAGAAGAAAAAGCTTAAAGTGATGGTGAAGATTTTTGGTCGCAAGACCCCACTGGAGTTAAGCTTTATGCAGGTGGAAAAAGATGGGTAGAAGTAGAAAGTGGAAAGTGGAAAGTAGAAAGTAGAAAGTAGAAAGTAGAAAGTTAAAAAAATTACAATCTCAAGACAATGATATGTCCATGAATGCTTCCTGTATGGTTGTCAAGTGATGTTGTAAGCGGTAAGTATATAAATAGTTAAATGAAATGGCAAAAGAAGTAGAAGGCTTAATTAAGTTGCAAATTCGGGGTGGAGCTGCTAATCCATCCCCGCCTGTAGGACCCGCACTGGGTGCTAAGGGTGTCAACATTATGGAGTTCTGCAAGCAGTTTAATGGCAGAACCCAGGAGCAGGCTGGGAAAATCTTGCCAGTAATCATTACCGTGTATTCAGATAAATCATTTGATTTTATCGTGAAAACTCCCCCGGTGGCAGTTCAACTGCTGGAAGCGGCCAAGATCAAAAAAGGATCGGCCGAATCCAATCGGGTAAAGGTAGCAAGTGTGTCCTGGGATCAGGTACGCCAGATTGCTGAAGCAAAGATGCCCGACCTGAATTCATTTACTGTAGAGTCTGCTATGAGAATGGTTGCCGGTACCGCAAGGAGTATGGGAATTACTATTAACGGTGAATTTCCGTCTAACAATTAATTCGTAATAAAGATGAGTAAACTTACTAAAAACAGGAAGTTAGCTTTAGAGAAGTTAGACAAGGACCAATTATATAATCTGGTTGATGCTGCAGGACTTGTGAAGGAGATGACCACCACCAAATTTGATGCATCGATTGATGTTGATGTACGTTTGGGAGTGGATCCAAGGAAAGCAAACCAGATGGTACGTGGTGTTGTTACCCTTCCGCATGGAACGGGAAAAGAGATCAAGGTACTGGTTCTGTGTACTCCGGAGAAGGAAGAAGAGGCCAAAGAAGCCGGAGCCGATTATGTGGGGCTTGACGACTATATTGAGAAAATCCAAGGTGGTTGGACCGATATAGATGTAATCGTCACCATGCCTCCTGTAATGGCTAAGGTTGGGAAGCTCGGTCGTATACTGGGTCCCAGAGGTTTGATGCCTAATCCAAAAAGTGGTACTGTAACCATGGAAATCGGTAAAGCAGTGAAGGATGTGAAGATGGGAAAAATCGATTTCAAAGTAGACAAATACGGTATTGTCCACACCTCTATTGGTAAAGTTTCCTTTACTGCAGAGAAGATAGTTGAAAATGCTCGTGAGTTCATTCAAACGATCATCAAACTAAAACCTACTGCAGCAAAAGGCACCTATATCAAAAGTATCTATCTGTCCAGTACCATGAGTCCTGGAATAAAGTTAGATCCTAAAGCTATCGAAGAATAATAATCGCTAAAGTGTCTCAATACGATGAGAAGAGAAGAAAAGGATGTAATTATTGAGGATCTGGCTCAAAAACTGAACGACGCAAAGCATTTCTATCTGACTGATATTTCTGCGCTTAACGCGGAGCAAACGTCAAATCTGAGAAGAAAATGTTTTGAAAATGAGATCGGTTTGCTGGTTGTCAAAAATACATTACTCC